>JADFRH010000001.1:9293-29636 GCA_022561415.1 Planctomycetota bacterium | reverse complement strand
AGCTCATGGTCCATGAGCATGACTTCGTAGATGCCGACGCGTCCGCGAAAACCCGTGTTGCTGCACTCGCGACAACCCTCACCGTGCTGAAACAGCTCGTTTGTGCGGTGCTCCCACCCGACGTCTTTGAGCAGATCCGGCGGTGGGTAGTACGACGTACGACACGACGTGCAGATCTTCCTCGCCAGACGCTGTGCCACGAACCCGAGCACGGCTGACGATATCAGATAGGGTTCGATTCCCATATCCAGCAGACGCATTACGGCGCCGGGGCAATCGTTGGTGTGCAGGGTGGACAGGACGAGGTGTCCGGTCAGCGCCGCCTGGATCGCCACACGGGCGGTTTCTTCGTCGCGGATTTCACCGACCATGATGACGTCCGGGTCTTGCCGTAGAATCGACCGCAACGCGCGCGGAAACGTCAGTCCCACACGCTCGTTCACCTGAATCTGGTTTACCAGAGGAAGCTGATACTCGACCGGATCTTCGATCGTTACGATGTTGGTCGCCTCGTCCCGCAGGAGATCCAGCGCCGAGTAGAGTGTGGTCGTCTTTCCGCTGCCGGTCGGACCTGTCACGAGCATCAGGCCGTAAGAGCTGCGAATCATCGCCGTGATGGCTTTGCTGTCCTGTGCGCACACGCCCAGCGTTTCCAGCTCGAAACTCAGGTTGCTCTTGTCCAACAGCCGGATCACGACCTTTTCGCCGAGCACGGTCGGCATCGTGGAGACCCGCAGGTCAATCTCGCGACCGTCGGCCACGAGGTGTACGCGACCCTCTTGAGGCAGACGTCGCTCCGAAATGTCCATGCGCCCGATCACTTTGATGCGCGACACAACCGCTCCATGGACACCCTTGGGCGGCTTGAGCATTTCTCGGAGTTGTCCGTCGATTCGGTACCGTATGTGCGTGCCGTCCCGGTCCGGCTCGATGTGGATGTCGCTCGCCCCCGCGCGGAGGGCGGTCAGAATCGCCAGGTTGACGAGGTTGACGATCGGACTTCCCTCGATCATCTGGTCGAGATCGGTCACCGGACCTTCGTCAACGGCCTCGTTCTCGGTGATATGGACGTCGCTCTCTTCGATGGAAGCGAGGAAAGAGTCCACGTTGACCTCGGCGGCGAGGTACTTGGCTTGGTACTCCTTGAGGTTTTCCTCGAGCACGACGACGGCACGAATCGTGCAGCCGGTCATGCTGCGGAGGCGGTCCTGCACCGGCAATGACTTGGGCTCGACCATGGCCACCGTGAGAACGTCACGCACGCGAAAGAGCGGAAGCACGCGCAGCCTTTCGGCTTCCTCTTTGGGGATGCACTTGGCGACCTTGGGGTCAATGAGTCCGTGTCGCAGAACACACCCTTTCATGCCGAGCCGTCGGGACAGCGCCTGAATCAGGGCGGCTGAGGTAATGGCCCCGATATCCACGAGGTTTCCGCCAATGCGCCCGCCGTCGTCCTGCTGCTTGGCCAGCGCATCCGCAAGCTGCTCGGAGGTGATCAGCCCGTCGCGAACGAGCTGATCGCCCAAGCGCACGGCGTTTTCGACCATCAAACCAGGCATGGCATTGATCCGTTGGGCGACACGTCAAAACGTCAAAACGTCAAGACCTTCAACTTTGGAACCTTCCACCTTGAAGCGGTCGGTTACAGGAAACTCCGAACGGCGTCCTGAACACTCTCGAAGAAGCTGAACTTCGATGAAACGTCCGTCAGCTCCAATATCTCGCGGCACGCCGGCGGCACGCCGACAAGCTTCAGCGTCATCGCGCGACGCGCGAGTTCGTCCGTGGCGTCGAGCAACCCCTCCAGCGCGACACTGTCAACGTACGGAACCTCCTGGAACGAGATGACGACACGCGGATTCGAGGACGTGACGCGCTTCATCAACAATGCGGAGAACTTCTCTCCGTCCTGGTCGACAAGCGCTCCGATGGGCGATAAGACATCGGCACTTCCGATTTGCTGTTCGTCAATTTTCATGGCTGCACTCCAGGTTTCACGACGGCCTTCGTTCCTACGAGATCATGAGGATCGTCGTCTTGACTGGTGATACCGGCTTCCCGGGCGTCGTTGGGGCTCAAGTCGCTTGCGATCGAGATGTTCTCTATCCTGGCCCGTCGGCACTGCGCCAGCGCACGCGAAAGGAGTCTCCGAAGCTCCACCTGATCCGTTCCGCTTCCCGCAACGCCGCAGCGAATCGTAATGTCGCCACCGTCCCGCGTTTCGTCCGCCCACAAACCGGCGGAACAGGCAAAGCCTGCTTGCAGGTCGGCTTGCCGGGCGGCTGTTTCATCAGATGCACTCCGCGAAACGGAAGGAGGCGCGCCGAAAGGAGAACCACCCGACGATCAAAACGATAACTCCCACGCCAGACGCATACAGGAACGGACCCACCTCGGGGAATCGCCCGAACACGATACATTCACGGTACGCTCCGATGATCGGCACCAACGGGTTCAGCCCGATCATCGATGCGAGCCAGGTGCCATCGCGGGGCACCGGAATCACCACGGCCGACACGAACATCCAGAGCTGGATCGCCACGCCGAAGACCTGACGAACATCCCTGTAAAACAGGTTCGCCATCGCCAAAAGCATCCCCAGCCCCACCGTCAACACGACCTGCACGCCGACAATCACCGGCAACATCAGCAGCGCCGGTCGAAACACGAATGTCCACCCGCCGGTCAGATGGAAATACAGAATCAGGCCAGCGAGCACCCCCATCGCGATACAGAAATCGATGAAGGAGCTGGCCACGCACGAAAGCGGAAACACCTCGCGCGGAAAGTAGACCTTGGTCACGAGATTTCGGTTGGCGACCAGCGAACTCACGCACCGGCTAAGCCCCATCGCGAAGAACGTCCACGGCACCAGCCCCGTGTAGGCGTAGAGGGCATACGGCATGCCCACATGGCGCACGGCCGATGCATCGATGGCGCGGGTGAACACGAACGTAAAAACGAGCATCAACGACAGCGGCAGCAGTATCGCCCACCCGATGCCGAGCAGCGACTGTTTGTAGCGCACGCGGATGTCCCGCCAGGTCAGGCTGACCAACAACTGCCGGTAGGTCACCAGCTCCCGCAGAAACTGCGGCATCATGGATGCGGATTGGCTCAAAGCGCACGCCTCTCGTAGACAAGGCCGGACCGCGTCCGCGCAGTCCGAACCCATGCGTTTATCGGTCGGTGGATGGCGCGCCTTTTGCACGGTTACCGGTGAGACGAGGATAGCGCTCTACCAGGGCGCCTCGCCGCGGAGCGGGCGGGTCATGAGTGCTTCGATCGCTTCCGACGGGCTCTTGCCGTCGAACAGCACGGACGCCACGCCCGAGACGATCGGCATTTCGACGCCGTGCTTCGCCGCGAGCTCGAGAACGCTGCGCGTCGTGGGAATGCCCTCGATCACCGATGGGGTCGCCGCGATGACTTCGTCGGCCGTCATGCCCTGTCCTATACGCTCCCCGGCGCTTCGGTTGCGACCTATGCCCGAGATACACGTCGTAATCAGGTCGCCGATGCCGGCCAACCCGCGAAACGTGTCGGGCAACGCACCCATCGCAGTCCCCAGCCGCGTAATTTCCACAAGACCCCGCGTGATCAGAGATGCCTTGGCGTTGTCCCCGGCGCGAATGCCGTCGCAGATGCCCGCGGCGATGGCCACGACGTTCTTGACCGCGCCGGCGAGTTCGATGCCGAGCAGGTCATCGCTCGTGTAGACGCGAAAGAAGCTCGTGCTAAAGCCCAGTTGAATGCGTCGCGCAAAGTCGGGATCTGTGGCCGCCACGACGACGCTTGCGGGTTTGCCGTCGGCGATCTCCGGGGCGATGCTGGGGCCGGAAAGACATGCCACGGACTTGGCACCCGCACACTCCCGTATGATGTCCGTCGGGCGCATCAGCGTGTCGACCTCGATCCCCTTCGCCACGCTCACGATCGGCACCGCTACGGGAACGTGATCCGCCAGGCGTTGCCAGATGCTCCGGGTGAACTGGCAGGGAACGGCCGACACGATCACGGATGCGCCGTCAAACGCGGACGCTTCGTCGCTGCTGAGCCGGAGCGAATCGGGGAACCGATGGCCGGGAAGATATCGCTTGTTCTCGCGAGCCCGATTCAGCTCGGCCACGTGATCGGGCGACCGACCCCACAGCGTGACCTCGGTGCCGTGTTGCGCCAGCAACAAGGCGCAAAGCGTTCCCATAGCGCCGTCACCGATGACGGTGGCACGTGGAATGGGTGACGGCATGCGTCGGCCTCCGTGGGTGGAACGCGGCGAATCTCCGGACCCGGTCGATTAGCCCTCGTCGGGCGAATCGCTGGCGGCGGGTTCATCCTCGAGCAGCACGATCTCGTCGACCATGTAGATCGGAACCGGCTGAATTCCGCCCGTCTGCAGGCGCTTTCCCGTGGCCCGGACGCCCACATAGCGATCAAGGAAGGACGCCACATCAATTCCCGCATTCGGTCGCACTTCCACGTAGGCAAGCGTTCGATCGCGCTTCGACGTCGGATCGGTGAGGCGATAGCGCTGCGGAAAGGATCCGACCGGATAGAGGGCACTGGTTCGCAGAACCCCTTGTGCGTCGAGACCGCTGGGAATGGGCGGCAGCTCCTCGCGGATTCTGGCACGCTCATCGACGAACCCACGTCGCAGGGTCTGCAACTCCTCATCGCGCAGGCGCGACGATCTCAGCGCCCCGATCGCCGATGACATCTGGGCAAGCTGCCGCAAACGCGCCGTGGCGTATCGACTGGCGAACTCATCCTCCGTTTGCTCAGCCACCGGCTCGTACCGCGAGCCCATCGTAGTGAACTCTCTATCGATGACCGGCTTCTCCATCTCCGCCCGAACGAGGTCGTCAATCTCCGCAAGCGTTCGACGTTGCTCCGTTTCGGGAAGACCCCGAAACGTCCACGCGGCGGCGGACTTCGGCGAAGCGGCGGCAACTGCCTCGGTCGCAGACGTCGGCGCTTCATTCGGTAACGAGCCATCGGCCACCGCATCCGACTTCGGCGGCACCGTAGCAGCCACCGGCTGAGCCACCGACTGACTTACCGGTTTGCCGGCTCCGGGAAGAATCGCCACATACCCGTTGTGTACCCACACCGTCACGCCCTCCGGTGGCTTGATGCGCAGATATCCATCCGGATCGCGACCGAGGATGGAAACCTCCGCGCCGCGCGAGAGCTTGGTCTGAACGACGTACTTGTTCTTGGCGAACTCCGGCAGCACGGAACCCGCGCGAACGCGAACGTTGTTGCCGCTGACCACGCCCGTCTTGTTGTCAGCCGTATCCACGAAGTCGCCGCTGATGAAACTGAACGTGCCCGCCGGCGGAAGGATCTCGTACCACTCACGGTTCTGACCGACAACCGTGATGCGGTCTCCGGCGCCCAGCTTTATGACAGGGTAGTGATTCGAACTCGGCCCGCTGCGCACGTAGACATCCGTGGCGGTTACCTCGGCCCGGCGCGGAGCCGTCTCGGTCTTGGACTGACCCAAGCTCACCCCGGCCATCGTCGCCACCACCACAACCGCCATCCGTCCACCGCGAGCCGAAAACTTGATTGCTGAATACATGATGCGCTCCTCTTCCCGGAATCCAACAGGAAACCCGTGTGCTCCCGAACTGTTTTCGGGACTGTGAAATCTACCCATGGACCACGGCGGGGTCAACTCGGGAACCCCGCAAACCCTCACCCCGTCGCATCTGACGGCGGGCTCGCGCGGCGATATACTTACGCCATGCGAGCGGCAGATCCACGATATGCGAATGTCATTGCCGAGCCCGTCGACCAGGCCGTTTCCGTAACGACCGCCGTGGCCGAATTCTGCCGGGCCGAGCAGCCAGCGATTCTCGAAAGTTCTTTGCCTGGAAGGCCTTACAGCCGTTTTACGATCCTGGCCTGTGACCCGGCACGCGTCATGGAAATCACGCGGGAACACTCCCAATGGGCGGGAAGGACGCTCAGGGCGTACATGCAAGACGCCCCTCCGGTCGCCTCCTTCGCCGGTGCGATCAACCCCGGCGTGGGCTGGATCGGGTATTTCGCGTACGAGGCCGGCCTGGCGATTGAGCCGACGCTTGCCGCACTATACGCAACCGACCCCCGCTCGGTGGAACCTCTGGCTCGGTTCGGCCTCTACGACGCGGCAGCCGTCTACGATCACGCCTGCGACCAATGGTACGTCTGCGCCGTGGAATGGCCTCGCGGATCGCCCATCGCAGCTGAGCGAGCCACGGTCAAGTCTCGCATTGCCGCGCTTCGGCGGAGGCTCCTGAACGCCAAGGAATCAAGGCGCATTACGGCGCAGGGAACACCGACCGCCACCGACTTCTTGCGGAACATGTCCTACGCGTCCTACCTCGAGAAGGTCGCGCGCGCCAAGCGCTACATCGAGGGGGGCGACATCTATCAGGTCAACCTGTCGCAGCGCTTTACGGTTCGAACCGAGCAATCTCCCGCCGACATTTACACCCGGCTCCGTCGGATCAGTCCGTCGTCCCACGCCGCGTTTCTTCAGTGGACTCCGCTTGCGGGTGCGTCAACCCCCATGGCCGTGATCTCTTGCTCTCCCGAACTATTTCTCGACCTCCGCGATGGACGGGTCGTGACCCGACCGATCAAGGGAACGCGCCCGCGAATCGGTGATCCGGTGGTCGACTCCGCCTATCGACGCGAACTCATTGAGAGCGAGAAGGACCGGGCCGAACTCAACATGATCGTCGACCTGCTGCGCAATGATCTTGGCCGCGTCTGCAAGTACGGCAGTGTCCGTGTGATAAATGCCGGCGAGATCGAGGAGCACCCCACGGTCTATCATCGCGTCGCCACCATCGAAGGCGAAGTCGACGCGCGATATGGTTGGCTTGAATTGCTCGAGGCCACGTTTCCCGGCGGTTCGATCACCGGCGTGCCGAAGATCCGCGCCATGCAGATCATCGATGAACTCGAACCGACGCCGAGGGGGGCGTACTGCGGCACCATCGGACACATCGGGCTCGATGGTTCGATGACCCTGAACGTCGCGATCCGAACCATGGTTCAGACCGGCAACACCGTTCACATTCACGCCGGCGGCGCGATCGTGGCCGACAGCCGCGCGGAGGACGAGCACGACGAGGTCATGGCCAAGGCGTCCGCGATGCTCCAAGCGGTCGGATGCGAGAAGACACGTCAAAAAGTCGAAACATCGAAACGTCAACACCTTGAAACCTTGAAACTCGCGTGACCACGACCGTGTATTTCAACAAGGAGTTTGTCGACGCGTCGGATGCCTCGCTGAGCATTCACGACGGTGGCTGGCTGCATGGCGCCGGTCTGTTCGAGACGATGCGGGCGGAGAATGGCCGAGTCTTTCGGCTGGAGTCGCACATTGAGCGGCTGCGACGCTCGGCCGAGACCATCCTGGTTCCCATCGAGCGGGAAGCGCTTCCGACGGCGGATGACGTTTCCAGGCTGCTCACACGGAACGGTTTAACCAAGGCCCGACTTCGCCTGACGGTGTCGGCCGGGCAATTGAAGACGGAACCTCAGACCGAAAAAGCGGCGCCGACCGTCTGCCTCACGACGGCCGACCTGACCTCCTATCCGGCCGAGCTCTACGAGAAGGGCGTCGGCGTGGTCATCTGCCGGTATCGCGTCTCGCCCAGTGATCCGATTGCCGGACACAAGACGACGGCCTACCTGCCGCGTCTGCTGGGGCTTCGCGACGCGCAGCAGGCCCGCTGCGTCGAGGCCATCTGGTTCACCACGGAAAACCAGCTCGCCGAAGGTTGCATAAGCAACGTTTTTGTCGTCACCAAGGGCGTGCTCAAGACACCACCGCTCGAGTTGCCAATCCTACCCGGTATCACCCGATCCGCCGTGCTGGAGATCGCAAATCGCACCGACATCGAAGCGCGGGAATGCCCACTGACCGTTGACGATCTTCTCGACGCCGACGAGGTTCTGCTGACCAACTCGATCATGCAGATCATGCCGGTCGCGCGGGTCGAGCGTCATGATATTGGGGAGGGTCGGGTCGGACCCATCGCGAAAAGGCTGCTGGATGAATACAGATCGCTGGTTCGGAGGGAGTGTGCTCATGAGTAAGGTACGACCGCAGGCGAGAGTGGCCGACCCAGCTTGCCGGGTGGCCGACGTGTGCGACGCGATGGAAGCGATCGCACCGTGCGGTCTGGCTCAGGAGTGGGACAATGTCGGGCTTCTCGTCGGTGACCCGTCGGCCAGAGTCCGTCGCGTGCTCACCTGCATCGACCTGACGCCGGACGTCGTGGATGAAGCGATCAAGAAAAAGGCTGACGTCGTCATGGCCTATCACCCGCCGCTCTTCAAGCCCGTCGCGCGTCTTCGCGCCGACAGCCACGGAACCGATGCCGTTGTCTACCGGTGCATCAAACACGGGATCGCGATCTATTCCATGCATACCGCACTCGACGCGGCCGACTGTGGAACAAACGACGTCATCGCGGAGCTGTGCGGATGCAAGGAGACGGAACCCTTGGAATACGTCGACGAGCCCGGCGTGGATAAATGCAAGCTGGTCGTATTCGTTCCAAAGGAGCATGTCGAAGCGGTCGCAAGCGCGATGTTCGAGTCCGGGGCCGGTCACATCGGAAACTACAGCCATTGCAGTTACCGTCTTGCCGGCCGCGGCACGTTTCTCGGCGGCACGTCAACCCAGCCCACGATCGGCAAGCGTGGCCGGCTCGAACAGATCGACGAAATTCGGCTGGAGACGATCGTCCCCACGAAACGACTGCCCCAGGTGGTCAGCGCGATGACCCGCGCCAACCCCTACGACGAACCGGCGTTCGATATCTATCCGCTGAAACCGAAACCCGTGCGTGGCATCGGCCGGGTCGGTGAGCTGTCAAGGCCTACAACGCTGACGCGCCTGGCCAAGCGCTTGAAGCGCTCAACGCAGGCGGCGTGCGTGCAGACCATAGGCCTTAACGACCGCGAGGTAAGTCGGGTAGTCATCGTGGCAGGAGCGGCCGGCTCACTTCCGTTTAGGATTCCGCTTGCACCGAATGATTGCATCGTAACGGGCGAAATCCGCCATCACGATGCGTTGACGATCGACCGCGTCGGTTGCACGGCCATCGCCCTGGGTCACTGGGCCAGCGAGCGCCCGGTGCTCGCCCCTCTCACCGCCCGCCTCCGCAAGCGGCTCCCCGGAATCGCCATCGAAGTCAGCAACGCCGACCACGACCCATTTCGAACCGCATAGTTGCGGCGGTCCGTTGAAGAAGTCTGCGGAACGGACTTGCCAGTCTGTCACTGGCTTCTCTTGCGCGCAAAATGACCGACTGGAAAGTCGGTCCCACATGCTGAACATCACCGCTGGGACGAGATTCCTATCTCGTCCCCCATTCCCGCAGGAGTCCTTTCCTGCAAGTCGCGGCAAGGGATTCCCGCAGGCGTCAAACGCCCGTCACGCACCATCGCCGATGGGGAGGGTGATGCGGAAGCTCGCGCCTTCGCCCTTTTTGGATTGCACGGAGATCGAACCGCCTATCATCCGGGTCAGCCCATGCGCAATCGCCAAACCCAGCCCCATCGCCTCACCGGCAGAGCCGCCGGCAGCGGAGTCGGCTTTTCGACCCCGGCGCGCCAAGGCTTGCTGACCGGCCGGCTCACCCTTGGTCGTCCAAAACGGTTCGAACATGCGGGACTTGGCCATGTCGTCGAGCCCACATCCGGTATCCGAAATGACGATCATCACTGAGTCCGTGCCGAGCGAGACTTCCATACGGAGTTTCCCGCCATCGGGCATGGCCTCGATCGCGTTTCGTGAAATGTTCTGAAGAATCGTCAGCAGCGGGCCGCTCGCGACCGGCACGGCCGGGAGTTCCCCCGCGATGAACTCAAAGTCGATCGCTCGACCCCGGCGCGCCGGGGCTTGCTGGTCCACAATGTCCCGCCGGATGCCGTCCGCGACTTCCGCGAGCACCTCGGACAGGTCGCCCGTCTCACTTGCAGAGCCAGCTTGCTGGTTGGAGCGACCGACGGAACCGGCAAGACCGGTCTGCCGGTGATCGCCCTGGGCAAACGCCAACAACCCCCCCACCAGCGACGTTGCGCGTTGCAGCGACTCGCCGACCTGCTCGAACACGCGACTTCGCACCAACGGATCGTCACTGGTCGCGGCGTAATCGATACTCATAATGACGCCGCCGAGAATGTTATTGAAGTGATGAGCGATGGCACCGGCCATCTCACCGAGTGCCACCATCTTGCGACTCTCGTGAACCTCACCCTGAAGCTCGATCCGGCGGGTGATGTCACGGATGCAGATCGACGCCCCGATACAGGCGCCGGTGCCACACACGACCGCGGAGATGGTTCCGGCAAGTTCGCGTCGCCGACCGCGAGCGTCACGGTGCTCAAACTCCAGTTGAATGGTCTCCCCGGTCCGGATCGCCCGCCGCAACATGCGTTCGGCGATGCGCCGGCGCTCCTGCGGGATGACCTGAACGAGCGGCGTGCCGATCATGCGGTCGGCCGCCGCACCGAACGTCCGCGCTGCAGCGGCGTTCCAGGTTCGAATGTTCAGATCAAGATCGGTGGCGATGACGGCCACACCGAGATGCTCGCAGAGCTGCCGGTAGTATGTCTCGCTGTTCGTATCGAGCATGTCTTATGCCCTATACTCCATCAAAACAAGGTTTGTGAAGAGTTATTACTGAAGGGTGAAGAGCCACCACAACGATTCACTCTTCACTCACGACTCTTCACTCTCCGTTTTTTGGCCCGGCAAGTCGGTTCGACCGGTTTTACCGGTTCGACGTTTGTATCGGCACGGGCGTGATGCAAAACAACTTCTCGCGTCGCCGACCGCCGGCTGACGAACTCAGAAATCGGCCTCCCACGAGATACTCGTTCCCCACGAGGTCGGTAACCCCGAGCACGAGGAATTCGTTGGTCCGGACGGTGACGCGCACTTCGAGTTGATCGAACACGTGCCGGTCCACGGCCACGCGCTGTTCGATCCGGTGCCCGCGTTTCTGCCAGGTCAGTTCATCTCGGACGCGGCGAACCTCGAAACCGAGCAGGAGTTCCGTCGCCGGACCCAGCTCGGGACGGAAACTGTAGTCGACGATGATAAGTTTGTCACCGCGATCAAAGGTCTTGCCCACCAATCGCCCACCGGGTCCATAGGTGAAAATCGATTCGCCCGGGTGGATGGGTGCCATCGGAAGGATCAGCGGATCGGTCCCCTGCGCGACAACCTGCCATCGCTGGACCTCCGCCTCTGCCGCATCGAAGATCGCCTGCAGAATGGGCCACGCATCTGCGGACGCCACACCGACACGCAGCCCGTTGCGCGCCAGGCGGGCCGAAACATCGGGTTCGATGCGCCGCTCGTCGACGTGGTTCCAGACCTTGCGCGAGTGCCGTACGCCATCTACCGTGAACTCGGCGCTGACCAGATCGAACGCGAGGTAGACAATTCCCAGTGAGGAGTGGTTAGCGAAAAGTTGTGGTGGCTTTTCACTCTTTACTAATAACTCTTCACTACCCCTTGCGCACCCCCCGACCGAAACGGTGGCACCGAGTAGCAGAAGCAATGTGCGGCTTGGTATGCGGCGCTCCATGGGCAGATCGTTCTCCACACAGTATACCGCTCCACGACAGCCTCGGTCAAGGTATCGCGACGCGCCGGTGACGCGAAACCGAGCGATTGTTGCCGAGCCGGGTAGGTCGACCCTTCCTCGGGCACGAGCTTGCCCGCGGCGGGTCGCCGCCGTAGTATGCCCGCCATGACAGTAGACTTCGAGAGCAAGGTTCGCGAGATGTCCGAGGCGAAGGCGTTCGCCCTGGCGTCGTACGGCGAGTCCGTCGCCGCCTATCGCTATCGGACGTTGGTCGAGAAGACGTCGTCCCCTCAGACTCGCGCTGTCTTTATCGAGATGGCCGAGGAGGAACAGGGTCATCACCAGCGCGTGGAAGAGCTGATGCGTAAGCACTATCCCGGTGCCGACTTCGTCCTCACGCCCGAAGACAAGGAACTCGTCATCGTCGGCCCGCGCATGTTGGACGCATCCGACCCCGAATCCTACGCGCGAGCCCTCGACATGATTTGCGAGACGGAGCGTCTGACCGGACGCCTCTACAACACCCTCCATGCCATCACCACGGAGGCCTCGCTCCGCCCGTTCCTCAAGGAAATGGCCGACGAGTGCATCGAACACGCCGAGCGTCTCGAGGCGTTGTAACGACGAGACGCGCTCGCGACCGGCGTAATACGGTCCACCACTTCCTGCGCTACGGGTGGAACTTGGCGGCGATGGGCATGCGCCGCCCCGTGCCGAACGCCCGGGTCGTGACCTTGAGCCCGATGGCGGCCTGTTTTCGCTTGTACTCGTTGCGATCGACCATCTTTGCGATCCGCGACACCATGTCTCGATCGAAGCCCTGCTCGACGATTTCGTCAATGGATTCCTCGCGCTCGACGTAGCGCTCGAGAATGGAATCGAGCACATCGTATGGCGGCAACGTGTCCTGATCACATTGGTCCGGTTTCAGTTCCGCCGAGGGCTCCTTGGTGATCGTTCGCTGCGGAATGACGTCTCGCCCTGACGACGCATTGATGTGCCGCGCAAGGTCGTACACAACCGTTTTGGGGACGTCGCTCAGCACGGCCAGCCCACCGCACATGTCGCCGTAGAGCGTGCAATAGCCGACGGCCAGCTCGCTTTTGTTTCCGGTGGTCAAGAGCAGCGATCCGGACTCATTGGACAAGGCCATGAGGATGTTGCCCCGGATGCGTGCTTGCACGTTCTCCTCGGCCACCGCGCGTTGCCACGACGCCCCATTGGTGAATTCCGGCGCAAGCAGCTTCTCCATCGCTTGATGAGCCGACTCTATGGGGACGAGTGAGAAGCGAATCCCCAGATTCTGAGCCAGTCGTTTCGCATCCTCGACACTGTGGTCGCTGCTGTAACGCGAGGGCATGGCCACGCCGTGAACGCTGTCCGCGCCGAGCGCCTCCACGGCGAGTGCGCCCGTCACCGCGGAATCGATACCGCCGGACAGACCGATCACCGCTGACGAGAACCCGCACTTGCGTAGGTAGTCCCGAACGCCGAGCACCAGCGCCCGGTGAACGCCGTCGATCCGCTCGGGGTAGGGTTCGATCCGACCGGTAAAACCGGTAGAACTCGCAGAATCGGCTTGCCGGTCGGCCGACGGCTCTTGCATATCGACAACGAGGAAATCCTCGGTAAACGCCTTCGCCCGGGCGACGACAGTCCCTTGGGCGTCGATTGCGAGGGAGGCGCCGTCGAAAAGTAGATCGTCGTTGCCGCCAACCTGATTCACGTAGATGAGCGGGACGCCGTGCTCACGAATCTGCGAGGAGAAAAGCTCCTCGCGGTGCCGCTGGGCTCCGGCCCGATACGGCGAAGCCGAAAGATTAACCAGCAGCCGGGCACCGGCCTCAACGCTCAGCGCGATCGGATCCACGTTGTAAACAGAGCGTCCGTCAAACTGGTGATCGTTCCACAGATCCTCGCAAATGCTCAGCCCGACCGAAAGACCCTCACCGCCCTTACCTTCGGGGATCGAAACCACGCCGGTTTCAGGTCCGGCGTTGAAGTAGCGGGATTCGTCGAAAACGTCATAGGTGGGAAGGAGCATCTTGGCGTAGTCGCCCAGGATCTTGCCGTCGCGACATACGACCGCGGCGTTGAACACGCCCGTGCCCGCGCCGAACGGTGAAACCGGCTTGCCGACCCCGGCGCGCCGGGGCGTGCCGGGCGGATCGGGTCCGACGTATCCGACGACGGCCGTGATATCCCGACAGTGATCGGCGATGCGCGTGATCGCGGCGACGTTTGCGCTGACCAGGTCGCGACGGAGCAGCAGATCCTTGGGGGGATAGCCGAACACGGTCAGCTCGGGGAACACGACCAGGGCCGCCCCCTCGCCGCGAGCTCGGTCGATGTTTCGGAGAATGCGCTCGGTGTTCCCGCCGATGTCGCCGACGGTGGTGTTGATTTGCGCGAGGGCGATTTTCATGTTTTCGAGCCGACGATCACGTTCCAGTACTCCGCAGAGGAATTGTAACCCAAGGCGCGAAGGAATCACACGGGGATTGAAAATCAAGGAAACGCTTCGGCTCGGTGCAAAAAAAAGCGAGACCGGCGGGGCTTCCCTCTGTTCGGGCCGGAGAGAGGAGAGAGGAGAGTCTCAGAAAAGCCTAAGTCCGCCGATCTCACAAATTCGCAAATTGCCGGCAACCGCTTTCTTGCCCGAAACCAGACCGACTCGGGCGAGCGGCGTGGCCTCGAAGGCGTCACAGGCGAGACGATTGCCTCGCCTATTCTTGCACCCTCTGAAGCGCCAAGTCAAACGCATTTTCAATAAAATTTCCCCAGCCAAGCGGCCTTGGGCGTCAAATACGCGGCCGGCTATGCGAACCCACCGCCAAAATGCCCCCCGGCGACGAAGAGGCCGGCCTTTCCGGACCCTCGCCGAGTCCCGGATTGGAGCGTCTCCGTTGTAGGCGCTGCGACAGGAAGGCGTACAATGGTTTCCCGCGACAGATTTGGTAGGTCGTGTGTTCGATGATGTACCGGAACTGGTCCACGCGCTAGGCTTCCTGGGATGATCACGCTGCGCATTTCGATCAGTGGTATGCACTGTGACCATTGCGTTCGCACGGTTGACGAGGCCTTGACCGGGCTTGCAGGCGTCTCCAAGTGTGCCGTGGAAATCGGCAGGGCCGAAGTGGTCGTGAATGACGCGGTGACCGGAAGACGCGACTTGTTCGCGGCCATCCGGGCGGCGGGGGCCTTCGAGGTTCGCGGATTTGTCGTCGTGGATCAACCTGCGTAGCCGTCCCTATGAGTACCGCGCCGCCGCCCCGCCAGCTTATCCGTCTTCGCATCGAAGGCATGACCTGTGGCAGTTGCGTTGCGCGTGTCGAACGGGCACTGCGGGCCGTGCCTGGGGTCACGCAAGCGTCGGTCAACCTGACGACGGAGACCGCAACGATCGAAGCGTCCGACGCCGCGCCGTCGCGGGCAAGCCTTGCCGATGCGGTCCGCCAGGCCGGCTACGACGCAGACACCTTTCGCGAGGGCGATCCGACCCGATCCGGGCTCGAACAAACCAACGCGGCCCGCATGCGCGAACAGCGCCAAGCCCTGGTTCAGGCGATCGGCATTGGCCTGCCGATCATCGCACTGCACTGGCTTGCCCCCACGCTTCGCTCCAGCGAGACCGGCGGGCAAGTATGGCCGACAGCCATCCAGGCCCTGCTCTGCGCCGTGCTACTTTCATCGTCGGCCGGAGCGCCGATTCTCGTTGGGGGTTTGCGCGCTTTGGTCCACCGGGCGCCGAACATGGACCTACTCATCACCCTCGGGGTCGTTGCGGCCTTCGCTGCCGGGGTGGTTACTCTCGTAACGGGCGCGAGTCACGCCTCCCATTTCCATACCGCCGCCATGATCCTCATGGTGATCAATGTCGGGCGGCTGATTGAGCTCCGCGCGCGGCGCGATGCGTCCTCGGCCGTGTCGACGCTTGCCCGACGCATGCCCCGCACCGCGCAACTCGTGTCAACCGATGGCATCACGTCGGTTCCGATCGGTCGCGTCGTGGTGGGCGACCGGATCCGCGTTCCCCCGGACACGATCGTCCCCGTCGATGGCCGGATCATCGACGGTGAGGGAACGCTCGACGAGAGCGCTGTAACGGGCGAGTCGGTGCCACGGTTTCGCAAGATCGACGACGATGTTGCGGCCGGTACGTTGCTCGTCGAAGGCGTGTTGACGATCGAAGCGACACGCGTCGGCAGCGACTCCGCCATCGGACGCGTAATCCAGATGGTCGAGCAGGCACAAACCGGCAAGACCCGTATGCAACGAATTGCCGATCGCGTGGCCGGCGTCTTCGTACCCATCGTAATCGCGTGCGCCCTCGCCGCCCTGCTTGGCGCACACTTTGTCCAAACGGTCGACTGGTCAACGGCGGTGATGCGGGCCGTGGCCGTGCTGGTCATTGCCTGCCCCTGCGCGATGGGCCTTGCGACACCGACGGCCGTGCTCGTCGCCACCGGTTCGGCCGCCTTGGGGGGGATTCTCGTCCGCGACGCGTCCGCACTCGAGGCGGCCGGTCGAATCGACTGCATGATGCTCGACAAGACCGGCACCCTGACATCCGGACGGCCCGCAGTCAGTGACGTTCTGGTTTCCGATGTCGCATCCTCGGAATATGATGAGGCCAAGATCATTGAGCTCGCTGCATCGGCCGAGCAATACTCCCAACACCCTCTTGCACAGGCCATCGTCGCCGAGGCGCTTCGCCGGCAACTGCCGCTTTGCGAGCCGGCGAATTTCGAGAGTCATCCCGGGCGCGGCATCAGCGCGGAACTGGCCGGCCGTCGCGTTGTGGTGGGAAGTGCCGCGTATCTGCGTGAAAATGCCATCGACCTGGATCGCGTTGGCGATTGTCTGCACGGGCTCGGCACTAGCAGGCTTTCTCGGTCGGCGGTGTTTGTGGCCGTGGATCAGGTTTGCGTGGGGGTCATTCACCTTACCGATCAAATCCGCCCGGAGGCTTCGGCGGCGATCGCGTCCGTGGCCGCACTGGGGATCACGACCGAAATGGTAACCGGGGACCACGCAGGGACGGCGAACCACGTGGCGGCCATCCTGTCCATTCGTCAGGTCACTGCGGAGGCTACGCCGGAGACGAAGCTCGAGCTGGTGCGGCAGAGGCGACGCGCGGGGCGCGTGGTGGCTTTCGTCGGTGACGGCATCAACGACGCACCGGCTCTGACCGAGGCGGACGTTGGAATCACGTTTGCCTCGGCGACCGACGTGGCGACCAGTGCGGCCGACATCACCATCGTTCATAACGATCTGTGCCGCCTGGCCGTGATCGTTTCCCTCGGGCGCCGGAGCGTGCGCATTATCAAGCAGAATCTGTTCTGGGCGTTTCTCTACAACGTGATCGCCATACCGCTCGCCGCGGTGGGCAAGATACCACCCGGCTACGCAGCGGCGGCCATGATGGCCTCTTCGGTCAGTGTCGTCCTCAATTCGCTACGGCTGCGGGAAAAACGTCGAAACGAAAAGAGGTTGGAAGGTTACAAAGTTGGAAGGTTGGAAGGTTGAAACCTTCAACTCGTAGGGCATGCCTGTTTTACCGGTTCTACCGGTTTCCGCACGGATTCTGGGGCGGAGGGAACGGGTAGGGCACCCCGGCGAACGCGCCAACGACGACCAGCGCATCGCTGATGTTGATGATGAAATCAGGGACCGCCGGGTCGATGTCGGCTCGCACTTTGCGGACGGCCGCTGGCACCGACACAAAGGCTTTGATCACGGCGACGATATCCAAAATATCAACGACACCGTTGGGCGGTGAGCAAGACTCGGTGCTGCACGTGCCGACGATATCACCGAATCCGGCCATGCTCATATCCAGCGGCGCGGAGAAATCCGCCTCGGAACCGGAGGCGCAGCTCTGGTCCACGATCTGAATCGGGTAGCTGCCGCCGGGAACGACGGCCTGATGATACACCTGGACGGTGCCCACCGCGCTCCAATCCGTAAAGTAGGGTGTACACTGAAGCTGCGACGCCCAGAAACTCTCCGCCCCCGGCTCGGGCGCGACCGACGAAGCAGACTCGCTGATCGCGGTCGGCTCGCCGACCCACATGACCTGCCCATTGAGCAAATCAAACGGAGCCGGAAGATCGTCAAGAATGACCCGAATGGCCTGTTGTCGACCCGGGATTCCAGTCGTGATGGAGATGAAACGATTCTTGGCCACCGAGTCGGTCTCCGCGGTCTGTGGGTTGCACAACCCTTGCAGGGCGCCGCATCCCAGCGTCTCGATCACGCCGCCGCCGTTCTCCAGGCTCTCGTAGTAAACGTTGACGTCGTTCAGCGTAAGCGTCGCACCCGCATGGAGGATAAGGCGCTTGACGTAGAACGCCTCCTCGCACGGTCCGTCGCCTACGGTGTTGGCGAAGTCATTGACGAACGTCAGGTGGGAACCCGGACGAACTTCCAACGTGCCGATCGCGAAGTTGAAATGTGTACCCGAATCAAAGAGCGTATCACGGGCCGTCTCGAATCCCTCTTCGCTCGGGCCGAAGTCAATGCCCGCGACCTCGAACACCTGCTCCGTGCCCACGGTGGCCAGGTAACCCGTCACCCAGTCAAAGAGACTCGGCGCGATGCTGTGATTCACGAAATCACCACGCATCCGCACGCCAAAGACCGAAAACCCGGAGGCGCTGCCAACGTCACCCGAGGCGGCGGCAGCAGCGGTCGATAAGTTTTCCGAAGACGATACACGATCGAGTTCGACGTTATCCGCCGAGACGAGGGCGGGTTCGGAGACGCGGAATTTCGGGAAAACGTTGATGCCGCGTGGCTGGGCTGCACGCCCGGCCTCACAGACGAAGAACTGACTTCCCAGAAGAACGAGATCACCGGAAAGCTCGACGGACATTGATTGATCAATGACCATGTCTCCGCCACTACGGAGCGACGCGCAATCGCCCGCGGTCAGAAAGACGTCCCTACCGGTCAGCGAAGCACAGACAGCACCCGACGGGCAAACCGTCGCACACGTACTGGAAATCGCCGCGTAGCGCCCGCCCGGGCCGAGGGTCAAGTCGCTCCCCCCAACGTCGATGCGCCGGTCGCCGCCGACGAGTAGATTCCCCTCGTTAAGAATTCCGCCGACCGCCGCCGTCACGAAGTCACCGATTTCGCACTGCGTTACCAGCAGCGTCCCGCTGTTGAGCAGCCTGAGCGTCTGGATTTCGACCGTGTCATTGAGAAAGACCGTGAACCCGTCGATCGTCACATGGAGGTTGCCGACCCCGTCCCCGTTGTCGGGATAGGGATTTTTGGGATTCTCGTCCGCCAGGTTCCAGATGTCGTCGGTCCAGTCACCGCCAACGCCACTGGGATCGACGCAGGCGTCAGGAATGCCGTCCGCCGGATCGACATCGAGCCACACGCCGCTATCAATATCGCACCCGTCGGGTACGCCGTTAAGGTTGCAGTCGTCGCATTCAGGTTCCCCCGCACAGTTGGCGAGTTCGCACTCGTCCGGTACGCCGTTACCGCTGCAATCACGGCTCGAACCGTTGGCGATGTCGCAAAAGTCTTCCACGCCGTTCGCATTGCAGTCACGGACCTCGGTCCGAAGGATGCACACCCCCGATTCGTTACACGTTTCCGTTCTTGAGCAAGGATCGTCGTTGTCGCAATCGGCGTCGGTCTCACACGGCTCGCACTTCGGTCCCTGCACGCAACCGAACGCGCTGGCTGGTGAACCGTTGATTTTGTTGACGGCCTTCACACAGCTCGTATCCACAACCCCCGCAAGCTGAACACTGAACAAGGTTCCGCCGTCGGAACATTCGTCGATGCCACATGACCCGACACCGCCGTCCGTTTGGAACTTGAGTCCGCAGAGCCCGGTCGTTGGATCGACCGCGCATTGCATGACGGGAGAAGAGCCGCCGTCCGACGCCGTGATCCGCGAACAGCACTCCGGCGACAGTCCCAAGACCCAGTGGCTCAGGTTCTGGCTCGCGGCATCCTGACAGAGGTGATACGTGAATCGGGTGTCCAATCCGACGGATTCCACTGCCACAAGGGAAATCACCGCGCGCCGGGTGCCCTCACCCTGCTTGACGGCACAGGACGGACAAACATCTTCGCACGATTCACACCGCGGCTCGATCGTGGCGCAAGTTGATCCCACACCGCCGAAGCGACGCTCGTCAAACTGGTCCGCCTCACATTCTTCCTTCGTCAGACCTTCGAGGCATACGTCGCCGAGCTGATCGCAGCACGCGCCCGTCTCATCCCCCGGCGCAGCAGACGACTGCCCCCCCGCCATGGCGACCAAACAGATCACGAGGCGGAGGGCCGAAATTTTCCGGAGACTCTCGAAGGGCACGCGCGAACGGATGGCCCCATGGTCGCTGAACCAGGACATTGAATCGCTCCCATTTCCTTCCCGGGCTGGCCGTGGACCCCTCATCCAAACGGATGAAGCACCCACGATACCGGAGGCATCGCACAGCCCGCCACGATAGTAATAGATCAGGCGGCAAGAATGCAACCCACGCAATGCGAATTCTCCCGAATCTTTCGACATTTTTCTCGGACGTGCCCGGCTGGGTCACGATCTGATCTCGCTTCCTGACCCGAGGTGCTCCAGCACGCGGCGACACCTGATCGGCGAAGCGCAAACGTAGCGAATCCAGGCGCCCAGAGGCGCGATCGCTTGGGTCTGCGCTAAGGCACTGTACCGAACGCAACTCAGGGAGTCTGTTTGGCCAGAAGT
>JADFRH010000001.1:0-9283 GCA_022561415.1 Planctomycetota bacterium | reverse complement strand
CGCGGAGCCGAATCAGCTCGTCGGCCGAGTCGATCCAAAGATCGCCGTCCGAGCCGAGTGATGCCACGTACAAACCCGGATCACGCAGCTCATCCGGCCAGCTCTTTAGTGCCTTATCCAGATGCCGCCGCGCCACTTCGCGAAAGCCCCGACGCGCTTCCGCGATGGCGATGATCAGCTGATTGATCGTCGGCATGTCGTTCAACTCAAGAGCGGCCTCGGCGTGCTCAATCGCACCTTCCAACTTGTAATTTCTAAGATATGCGAGGGCCTTCATCCGCTTGGCCTTCGAACTCTTCCCCAACGCCTGTTCGTCGGCCAGATTGGCGGCCGTGAGCCCGCCTTCGAGATCGATATGATCGGGCAAATCAAGCATGATACGGGTCCGAACGACACGGCTCAACACGTCGTTCGGATTGGCGGCAAGTGCTTTGGAGAGGGATTCGACGGAAGACGGATCCTTCAGAAACAGCTCCAAAGCTGCGAGATTACGCCACGCGGCCGGGGCGTATTCGTGCGCAGTCATTCCGATCCTGTTGGCGCCGGCACTGAGGTTTTTTTTTGCATTCTCGATATCGCCCAACCTTAGATAGACGGCGCCCAAGTTAGACCAGCAGGCGAACTCGTACCCCTTGACCGTCTCTGTTTTCTCGCTGATTCGAATCGCCTCGGTGAACGACAAAATGGCGCCCTCGTAGTTCTCGAGCCGTTTTCGGGCGGTGCCCTGCCGGTACCACAGGAAGCCGTTGCCCGGATCGATCCGCAGACCACGAGCACAAATCTCATCCACCTCCCGAAGCGTTTCCATTCCGGCATTGACAGGGTCTGCGCTGTTGTGTGCGAGCTTCACCCACGCCAGACTCTGCATGGCGTCGGCATGGCTCGGATCGCGCACGATAACGGTATTGAAATCCGCTTCCGCCTCTGTCCAGTCCTGGTGAAGACCGTAATTGATTCCGCCTTCGTAGATCATCTGAGTTTCAACTTTGTAGGCTTCTTCGGCTTCCGCCTGCCGCGCCTTCTTTTCGTTGATGATAATCGGAATGCTTACCGCCAACAGCACGACGGCCGTGCCCGCGATCACCTGCGGCTTGTGGCGGCGGACGAACTTCGCTACGCGTCGGATCGGACCCGGGCGCTTCGCCTCGATGGGTAGGTCCGCGAGGTATCGCCGCAGGTCATCGGCCATGCCCTTCGCGTCGGCGTATCGAGCGTCCGGCGACTTCTCCAGGCATTTCAAGCAGATCGTGCCCATCTCGACCGGCACGTGGTGATTGATCTTGTGCGGCGGGGTGGGATCGCGCGCGATGATTGCGCTGAGTATGGCATTGTGCTCATCACCCGGAAAGGCGGGCTGGAAGCAGAGCAACTCGTACATCGTCGCACCGAGCGAATAGATGTCGGTGCGGTGGTCGAGCGTACCCGCTTGGCCATCGCCTGCTCCGGACTCATGTATCGCAGCGTGCCTACCAGCGTTCCGGTGCGGGTGACCGAAGCATCGCCGGTCGTCTTGGCCAGCCCGAAGTCCGCGATCATCACCCGGCCGTCAGTTGAGAGGATCAGGTTCGCCGGCTTGATGTCGCGGTGGATGATGTCCTCTTGGTGGGCATAGTGCAGGGCATCGGCGGCATCACTCATCCACCGCGCCACCTCTCGAAAATAGGGACGGCCATAGGCGCCGGCCTGCATCGTGCCCGTCGCGCTGGCATCGCGAACGACGGATTGGGTCGGGTCGCCGGCGGCGCTCGGCCCGCCCATCGTGGTTTCCAGCAGCAACTCTGCCAATCGCGCCGGAGAGGCCGAAACGGCGTTGTGTTTCGCAAAACGCCGCACGAGCTCATTCAACGGCTGTCCCGCCACCAGTTCCATCGCATAGAAATACCCGTCGGCGGATTCCCCGTAGTCATAGACCGGAATGATGTTCGTGTGGTGCAGACGCCCGGCCGCCGTTGCCTCGCGCCGAAAGCGGATCACCGCGTCCGGGCTTATCGTGGCGGAGACGGCGTGAAGAACCTTGAGTGCCACCGTCCGGCTGAGCTTTATCTGTACGGCGCGGTATACCGTGCCCATGCCGCCCTGTCCCAGGACGGACAGGATCTTGTACCCCTCGATCTGCGGGAACCTCTTCTTGACTTTCCGCAGCGGTCCCGATGCCATGGCCGTGACATCGCTCATGGAAGCGGTCACGTCGACATCCGAGGCCGGGGCACCGATCATGGAGGCCGTCGCGTCGAGCGCGGTCGTCTCGTCGAAACTCGCGACTCTGCCATCGCCGATGAGAGATTGAGTCTCACTGGCAGAGCCAGCTTGCTGGCCGCCTCCCTTCCTGTTGAGCCGAAACCGGGCGTATGAAGAGCTGCAGGAATCGCAGGACTCGAGGTGAAGGTGCATGTCACTACGCGAGCCCTCATCGAGTGCGTTGGACTCGTATTTCTCGAAATCAACGATCGTCAGACATTCGGCCATAGTTGTACCCGATTGACCGTAGCCGCACAGAAGGCACCCGGACCGGAGACAGTATACCACGCCATCGGGCGCGTACCACCTCGTAGAAGTCGGCTCGCAATCATCAAAGCATCATCAACACCCGACTCCATCAGACTTGGAGCGATACGAAACTGGGAAACTCACGCGGCGCCGGAGTTTCTTGCCATTGCATTCGTATTATCTTGTCCGGAGGAAGCGAAGCACGTGAATCGTCCAAGTGCCCTTGAAAACACGCCCCGTTTTGTGTACCATCACGGGTTCAGAATCACACTGCTTCGCTACGAACTGGAAGCGGCTCTACGAAGGGAAGGATAATCATGCTGTCTAGCGGATGTCGGCGCACGCTCGTGCTCCTACCCGTTTTTCTGTCTCTCCTCACCGGTCGTGTGGCGGCCGGCACGGGGGCGGAACTGACGGTTGTTTCCGTGGAGCCGACCCTCAACACGATCTCAGCAGCCACCGGCACGAGCATCGTCTTTCACTTTGATCGCCCGGTGAACAAGGCCACGATCACGCCGGACAGCCTGAGTGCCTTCGGCCGCTGGAGCGGACCCGTCACCGGCACGTTTTCGTTTGCCGATTCCGATCAAACGGTGATCTTCACGCCTGCGCGCGCGTTCTCTGCCGGGGAGCGCGTGACGGCCGTCCTTTCGCATGATGCCGCTGCGGCCGACGGCTCGCCGATGCGTAGCGCCGGGTATTCATTTCTGTTCTGGACAGTCGCTGCACCGGCGACGCTGGATTATCAGAAAATCGCAACGATTTCGACGAACGCGACGCCCGGTGAACACAGCCAGCCCTACGGCGGTACGGCCACCGACCTGGATCAGGACGGATGGCTCGATCTCACCATTGTCAACGAGGTGTCGGAAGACTTGCGTGTGTTCATGAATCCGGCCGATGGGAGCGGGCTGCTCGAGCCCTTCATTCAACCCACGGAGGCGATCGGCAACTTTGCCAGCCCGAACGAGGCGGCCGACTTCGACCGAGACGGCTTCCCGGACATCTGCATCGCCAATCAGGGTTCGGGCACCGTGACGATCGCGCTGGGCGCCGGAGACGGCACCTTCAAATCAAATCAGGAGATCGCGGTCGGCTCGAACCCACGCGGAATCGCCGTGCTCGATGTCGATGGCGACGGGGACATCGACATCGTCAATACGAACTTCGACAACAGCAGCCTGACGCTTCTGCTCAATGACGGAAACGGGGGCTTCGGCACTCCGATCGCGTGGAACGCATCGGTCCACCGCGAAAGGGCATTGACCGCCGCTGACATGAACAATGACGGCATTCTCGATCTCGTGATCGGAACACGATCGGCGAACCGTATCGTCGTGGCCCTCGGCACGGGCAGCGGAACATTCACGACGCATTCCGAGCAACTGTCCGGTGGCTCCGTCTGGATGCTGGTCACCGGCGATGTCAACGGCGACGGCAACGAAGACGTCGCGACGGTCAACAGCAGCACCGGAACCGCCGCGATACTCCTCGGTGACGGCACCGGCAATCTCGCGCCCCCGCAGTCCATCGCGATTGATCCGTTTGGGATTGCGACCGACTTGGCGGATCTCGACGGCGACGGTGACCTCGACTGGGTTACTTCCAGCTTCAGTGGCGACTGGCTGCTGTGGGTCAACGATGGCGCGGCCAACTTCACGCTTCAGCAGAGATTCCCTGCGACCGCGACCGCCTCGTGTACGCTGGCGTTCGACGTGGACAACGACGGCGATCTCGATCTTGCCCTGATCGACGAGACGGCCGACGAAATCATCATCATGCGTAGCTGCGGCGTCGGTGCGCCGGAGTGCGCCTGCGTCGTCGCCGACACACCTGTGGCCGACCCGCGGGGAATCAAAAACCGTTTTCTCTCTCTGTCCGGCGGAAACCCGGGTACGCTGACTGCGATCCGCGTGACGTTCGACGCCCTTCCGCCTCCGTTTGATCTGTGGAACGGAGCACAACTATGGGTATCCACACCGGTCGAGGTGAGCGAGAGTGGCGCGTCGGTAACACCTGTCGAGGGAGCGCCGAGCTTTCAGGCGGCGACCCTACAGTGCGCCGGTCCGGTCTTTCTCGATTGGTCCGCTTTCGGCGTTGTTCACGTGCTTCACGAGGGAGTGGTTCCCGGTGGCGCCTACCATGTCGACGTGATCAGCGAGAGGTGCGACCTTGCCAACGCATTGGATTTCTCGACCGCCCTGCCGATGACCACGCCGATCTGGGGCGATACTGTCCTAGACCTAGCTCAGACGCCGCCGCTTCCACCGGAGGGCGCCGTCAACATTGTGGACGCCCTGGCCGTACTCGGCCGATTCGCCAGTGTGCCGGGCGCAATCATCAAGGCCCGCGCCGATCTCGAGCCCCACTGCCTCGACCTCTTAATCAACGTTAGCGACGTGCTCTCATCACTGGCCGGCTTCGTCGGTCTGCAGTACTCGTTCACGCCAACCGCGGCCGACCCGTGCAACTCGACGTGCACGAACCCGCTAGAGTAATGCGTCCTCGGCGGCCACAAAGTATTGCTAGGCTTGAATGCTTTCGCTACCCGAGCAGCGGATCGCCGCCTTCGGATCAGCGCGAGAAGGTGCGATGATGCCCCTGGATCACCCGCAAACCAGTTTCTACCGACTTCAATGGCCGTTTTCGCGAAGTGCTGAAGCGCTCCCGGATTACCCGGATTTTCCTTGTGATCGGCGACCTGCCTTGATAGCATTGCAAGTTGTTTTTGGGATGTTTGACAGGGTTCCGATTGGGGCCGTCGAAAGGGTCCAGCAGAGCGCAGCGACCTGACGAACCGGGGCTGGCTCAGTTGGAAGGCGCAAGTTCCGGTGTCGCCGATCGGGTTGCGAGGAGGAAATGAGATGCGCTCATCCAAGGGAACAATGGGCATACTTTGCGCGCTGGGTGTACTTGTTGGCGGTGTCTC
This sequence comes from Planctomycetota bacterium, assembly GCA_022561415.1. The sequence goes on along the minus strand of JADFRH010000001.1, from coordinate 3,867 downwards.
CACGGCACGGGTTTACTCAGCCGAAATGTCGCTGCTCGTCGGAAGCACGGGCCCGGGCAACATCGCGCGCTATGATGCGCAGACCGGAGCCGTGATCAATCTATTCGTGTTCGCGGGAAGCGGTGGGCTTGGATCGGGGTGTGGTAACGCGCCGTTGGGTCTGTTGTTCGGCCCGGACGGCCATCTCTACGTGGCCAGCGGCGGCGCCACGAGCGTAGTACTACGCTACAACGGCCAGACGGGCGAGTTCCTGGATACCTTCGTCACCGATGGAAGCGGCGGGTTGAGTCAGCCGTCCGCCCTGGCTTTCGGCGCGGATGGACATCTCTACGTCAGCAGTTCGGCAAACGACAGCATACTACGGTACAGCGGTGCGACCGGTGCGTTCATCGACGCCTTCGTCGCATCGGGCGTGGGTGGGCTGGATGGACCGTATACCCTGACTTTCGGACCGGACGGTCATCTCTATGTTTGTAGCTCCATTCTGGCTGAGGCAGACGTTCTGCGCTACGACGGTACAACCGGGGCGTTCATGGACGTGTTCGCCTTGGGCGCGGATTTCGGTCTTTTTGAAAACATAGCGATGCAGTTCGGTCCGGACGGCCACCTCTACGTCTCCAGCGCACACCCCGGGAAGATCGTCCGGTATGATGGAACGACCGGAGCCGCGATGGACGTTTTCGTGGCTGAAGGCAGCGGTGGGCTGGAAGACCCCACCGGCCTGCGTTTCGGTCCCGACGGACATCTGTACGTCAGCGAGTACATCGGCGATGTCATTCTGCGTTACGACGGGACAACGGGGGCCCCGCTCCCGGGGCCGCTGGGAGACCCAGACTCGGCGGACTTTTTCCCCCCGGGAAGCGGAGGGCTGGAGTGCCCATGGGATCTAGTGTTTGCCAAATTGCCGCCGCCGGTCTGCCAGCCCTCAAGCACGCCGTTAGCGGAGACGGTCCCAGATGTCCTTGGAAATCCCGTCGTCAGCACGAGGAATCGTTTCCTGTCGTTCACGGCGGGCGAAGCCGGGCGCGCCCATGCGATTCGCGTTACGTTCGACGCCCTTCCGCGGCCGTTCGATCTCTGGAACGGCGCGCAAATGTGGGTCGGTTCGGCAAGTCAAGTCAGTCAGAAATCGACATCGATCGTACCGGCGGCCGGCGATGCAACGTTTAACGCCGCTACGTTATCGTGTACGCCGTCGTTCCAGGATTGGAGCGGTCTTGGAACCGTCCACGTCCTTCATGAGGCCATCGTACCGGGAGGCACGTACACGATCCAGGCAATCGACAGCGAGTGTACGGACCTGAGCCTGGATGGCAGTTACTCGTCACCGTTGGTGCTAGCGACGTCCATTTTTGGAGACACCGTCCTCGACTTGAAGCAGACGCCACCTGGCGCTGCGGAGGGGGCGGTGAACATCGTGGATGCTCTGGCCGTCCTCAAGGCTTTCGCCAACGTCCCCGGTGCGCTTGTCAAGGCGCGTGCCGACCTCGAGCCCCACTGCCTCGACCTGAAGATCAACGTCAGCGATGTACTGTCATCACTGGCCGGCTTCGTGGGTCTCCCGTATCCGTTCATCGCGACTGCGGCCGACCCGTGCAACTCGACATGCACGAACCCGCTGCCGTAACGGCGTGTCTATGAAGTCTGTTTCCGAGCCGCGCCCGACAGGAAGCGGTCTGAGTTTCCTGCAGAAAACCGCTTCCTGTCGGGCGCGGCTCGGACAGGAGAACACCCCTCTTAAACACGCTCTGAGCCTCTGAGCTGTGAGGATTTCCCAGGGAATACTTTTTTCCTTGCGTTCGCACTCCCTGAATCGGTAAAATGCCGGCTGCGGGACATGAGAAATCCCGCCACACCCTCTGCAAGCAGGCTTTGCCTGCTCGGAAGGCGAGAGCATGAGTCGACGTATTTTCTTACGGCGCTTCGTGGCCGTCGCGCTGGCGGCGTTTGGTTTCATTTCTGCCGGTGCTGAGGCTCAATGGCACTACACCTACTTCAAGGAGAAGGTGCCGCTTACCCTTGACGTCGAGAGGGTCGCGGTTCTTCAATCCGATACGACGAGCGAGCGCGGCCCCAACGGCATCGCCGCCGGCGGCATTGATGCCGCAGACGTCACCCCCTCACCGATTCCGGGTTGGTATCTCGTGGGCACCGCAGATGGCAAGAAGACGCCGGGCGATGTCGAGCAGGCCGTGCGTGACCTGGCTGCCCAAGACGTCAACGACTTTGTCTCACCCGTGTTCGTGGACGCCTCGGGTAGTCCGCTCATCGTCACGCCGCACATCCTCGTCGGTTTCGACCGAACGATCGACGCGGCCCGCGCCGAGGAGATTCTGCGCGAGTCCAAAGCCGGCGTCGTCGTTGATCGCGACTGGGCCAACATGAAACGCGCGTACCGTGTCAAGAGCACGTCACGCAACGGATTCGACGTGCTCGCGGCCGCAAATCGTCTCACCGCGCGACCCGAGGTCGTTTTCGCTGAGCCCGACATGATCATCACCGGGCGCCATTCGCTTTTCCCCAACGATCCCGGGTTCGGAAACTGCTGGGGGTTGCATAACACCGGCCAGTTCGGCGGCATTCCGGACATGGACATGGACGCCCCGGAGGCGTGGGACCTGACCACGGGCGATCCCTCGATCATCGTGGTGATCATCGACACCGGCGTGCAGCAGGATCATCCCGACATTAACCAGATGACCGGAACGGACACGACAAGTGATGCCTCGACGGACGGCGGCCCGGTCAACGCCTGCGACAACCACGGCACGGCCGTAGCCGGCTGCGTCTCCGCAACCATCAACAACAATCTCGGGACCGTCGGCGTCGCGCCGGATTGCCTGGCAGCGTCGGCTCGCAGTTTTATCAGCACCCTGGACTGTTCGGGAACCTGGAACGCGCAGTGGAGCTGGACGGTCGACACGCTGGCCTGGGCGGAATCCGTCGGCGCGAAGGTGACCAACAACAGCAACATCTACAGCTACGGGAATCCATCGGCCGCGATCACCCAGAAATACGAAGACACCCGCAACGGGGGCATGGTCCACTTCGCCAGCGCGCACAACGACGGGATTGCGCAGATTTCGTTCCCGGCCAATCTTCCGACGGTCAACGCCGTGGCCGCCCTTGATCCCGACGGTACGCTGACGAGCTTCAGCAACTGGGGCGACGGGCTGGCGTTCTCGGCGCCGGGCATCTCCGTCTACACGACCGACCGAACCGGCAGCGCCGGTTGGACGCCCGGCGACTACGTGTTCGCCCAGGGCACGTCGTTCGCGTCGCCCTACACGGCCGGCGTGGCCGCGCTGATGCTCTCCAGCGATCCGACGCTCACGCCGGATGAGGTCGAGCAGTTCATGCAGCAGAGCGCCGTCGACCTGGGCGACCCCGGCTACGACACGACGTACGGCTGGGGCTTCGTCAACGCCGAACAGGCCGTCCTAACGGCCGCCCCGCCGGTTGAGCCGTGTGAGTTGCAAAAACTGCTCGCGTCCGACGCGGCAGTGAGCGATTTCTTCGGGGGTTCCGTCTCGGTGAGCGGCGACACGGTCGTGGTCGGGGCACGCTTGGACGACTGCGCGGTGGGAAGCAACTGCGGGGCGGGGTACGTCTTCCGGTTCGACGGAACGAGCTGGGTGCAAACGGCCAAGCTGACCGCCTCCGACGCGGTGGTGGGCGATCAATTCGGGAATTCCGTCTCGGTGAGTGGTGATACGGTCGTTGTCGGGGCGAAAACTGACGACTGCGCGGCGGGAGACCACTGCGGTTCGGCGTACGTGTTTGAAAAACCGGCCACCGGCTGGGTGGACATGACGGAAACAGCCAAGCTGACCGCCTCCGACGCTGCGGGGAGCGATTTCTTCGGGG
>JADFRH010000126.1 GCA_022561415.1 Planctomycetota bacterium | reverse complement strand
ACTGGCCCGGAGGAAACAAGTTCCACCTCACGTCGCTGACTTCGGCGGTCTGCACCGACGACCCCGCCATAATCCAGGCCCCTCCGGCTGCACCCTTCGATACATTCACAGGTGAAGGCGTCGGCACGCTGAACGGCGAACCCGGCCACACGATCTTCTTCGTGTTCGTGGATGCGGGGGAGCCCGGCAAGAACGACACGGCGCTAATTGAGATCGATGGCGGCGCGGCCCTGTCTGTCTCCGGCTTCATAGACGTCGGCAACCTACAGGCGCATTAGGAGTCCGCGCTCAGCTTGGAAAATACGGGATCGCAGCCTGGAAAACGGAGGAAGTCAACCTTAACTCAACCTGTAATACGTAAACTTCGACGCTAGACAAACGGCAGATAGTCAGGCAGGAGGCCAAGCATGAGAAAAATCATTGGCGCGGGCATTGCGGTGTTTGCAGTGGCCATGCTGATCCTGGTGACCCAGTTGGGAACCGGTGGGGTCCGAGCGGATGTCGACCCGGCAACCATCGATTTCGAGGGGTTGGCCGAGGGGGCGACAGTCAGCACCGTGTCCTGCGGTACCGGTATGAGCTGCAGCGCCGACCCCGGCGGATTCGTCGGCGTGTTCGGCGACAGCGCCGACCCCGGCATACAGGGGAACGCGGCGATGATCTTCGACGCCACCTGTGCCGGTGGCTGCTCGGGCGGTGACAACGACCTGTTCTTCCCGGGGCATGGCAACATCCTGATCATCACCAACCCCGCATCCAACCACGGGCGCGGGGCGAGGGCGGCCGGCCTCGCCGCTGCCCGGCTCCGAGCGCGCGGCGCGGAACCCGAGATTCGCGAAACCAAGGCGAGCGGCGATGCCGAACGCATCGCGACCGAGGCGATCACGGACCGACGTGAATCCCTGCGATGCGTCGTCGCCTGCGGCGGAGACGGAACCATTCAGGAGGTGGCCAACGCGCTCGCCAAGGCAAGAGCCGAATCGTCGGCACCGCCGCTGGGACTCATACCGGCCGGCCGGTGCAACGACTTCGCACATGCGCTGGGCATCCCGACAGACCCGACACGGGCGGCCGACCTGCTGATCGAGGGGACCGCCAGACGGATCGACCTGGGTCGCGTCACTGGCAGAGCCCCCGGCGCGCCGGGGCCGGATGAGCGCTACTTCTGCACGGTCGCAACGATCGGCATCGACTCGGAGGTATCGAGCTACGTGGACGGGATGCGCGGCCCGCTCAAAGGGACCGTCGCCTATCTCTACGGTGCACTGTGCGTCCTTCGCCGCTATCAGGCCAAGACCGTGCGATTGAGCGGCGACTTCGGCGTGATCGAGCAATCCATCTTTCTCGCATCGAGCGCGAACACGCGCCTCTACGGCGGATCGATTCCGATCGCGCCCGACGCTGATCCGACCGACGGGCTGCTCGACCTGTGTGTGATCGACGCGGTGTCGAAGCTGCGCGCGCTGACGCTCATCCCGACCGTGCTGGCCGCCCGGCATCGCAGCCGACGCGGCGTACGCATCATCCAAACCAAACGGTTCACCATCGACGCCGATGAGCCCCTCGAAATCTGGGCTGACGGCGAGCGCATCGCCCGGACCCCGGCCACAATCGAAGCCGCACCCGCAGCTCTGAGAGTCGTTCTGCCGGGGAACGCATAGCCAATCAGAATCCCGTCACGGCGGAGACCAAGCCGAGACCGGGCAGCAGGATGGCGAAGACCGGGATGACGAGATACTTGAACAAGCCCATGTAGATGGCCGCGATGAAGATGATGAACCCGTACGGGCGGATCCTGGCGTAAAGGTTGCCCAACATCCCAGGGAACATGTGTTCGAGCACCCACGACCCATCGAGCGGCGGAATCGGAATCAGATTGAACATGGCCAGAAACGTGTTGATGATGAAGCTCAGTTTCAACACGGTACAGACCGGCCCGAACGCCGGAGCCAGGGCAAATCCCGACGCCTCGACCGCGGCGAACATTCCGGAGCGCAGATCCAAATGCGTAACGGACGCATCGGGCGCGGCGATGCGTACCGCACACACCATCCCCAGCAGCATCATCAATGACGCAGCGGCCAGCAGCAGATTCGAGCCGGGACCGGCCAAGGCAATCAAAATGTGCGCACGTCGCCGGTTCGGCAGCGACTCGACCCGCACCGGCACGGGCCGGGCGTAGCCAAAGATCGGCATTCCCGACACCGCCAACACGATGGGCAGCAGCACCGTCCCGAACGGATCGACATGCGACATCGGATTGAGCGTGACGCGACCCTGGCTGCGGGCCAAGTCATCGCCCAGCCACAGAGCCGTGATGGCGTGGGCGGCCTCGTGAAACGACAGCGACAGGAATACCACGAGTACGCCGGCCGCGATCACGCCCCAGTTCTTGCCGCCGGGAACCGGACCCAAGCCGACCTCGCGAACCACCGCTTCAACAACCGACAGATTTGCGCAGTACATCGCCAGGGTGGAGACCCCAAGACCGCACAGGCAAGACACCGTCGCCATCGTGCAGATGAACCGCGAGTGGCCCATCGCGGCCGTCCGGCGGACCTTCAGGCGATGAAACGTCAACAGAACGACCGTGGCGGCCGCCGGCATCAACCCCAACCCCGGCACGAACACCAGCGCCGAGCAGATCAACGCCCACACGGCCAGCGGCGACACCTTGGGCCACAGCAACGGTCCCGCGCGGCGGACCGGCTCCTCGTGCCCCGGCTTGATCGACTTGGCGGACTTTGCGGATTTGACGGGCTCGGTGGAAGCGGTGGGCTCGGTGGACTCGGACGGCGCGAGTCGGCGAAGCAGGGGCTCGGCCGTCTCGGCCTCCAACATGAACCGCACCGTGCAGTCGAACGTATCGACGCGAACGATGAAACGGCTGCCATGCTCGGCCACATAGATGTCACGCTTCCAGCGATCGGCGGGCAGATCGATACGGACGGTGTCATCCGACTCTCGCTGCAGGAGAAGGCGGTCGGCCGAAAGCTCGACGCGCCACGTCTGACCGTCCACGTCAGTCCAGGTGAGCGATGCGAGATCGACCTCGCGGCCGACCCCGCCGACATCCGCGCCGGGTTGTTGATCGGTTGTCGCAGTCATGTGGATCGGGCCGGGCGCGGGCGCGCAGAGATCGGGCGGTTCGACGGGTGCTCGTCGAACTCGTCGCCGCGGAAACTGCTGCCGAGATACGTCTTGCGCACCTGAGGATTCCGAACGAGATCCCTCGGAGCGCCTTCCGCGAGATTTTCACCGTCGTGAATGATGTAGCTGCGATCGGTCACGCGAAGCGTTTCTCGAACGTTGTGGTCGGTCAGAAGGATGGCGATGCCGTCCTCACGGCGAAGCCGAAGAATCTCGCGTTGCAGATCCTCGACAGATTTTGGATCAACCCCGCTAAACGGCTCGTCGAGCATGATGAGTTTCGGTTCGGTGATCAGCGCCCGGGCGATTTCGAGCTTGCGACGCTCCCCGCCCGACAGGGTGCGGGCCAGTTGTCGGCGCTGGGCACCGAGACCGAACTGGTCCACCAGTTGCGCGGCGCGCACTTGGCGCTCCTTGCGCGACAGACCGCGCATGGTCTCGAGAATGGCGAGCAGATTGTCCTCCACCGAAAGACGCTGGAAAACGCTCGGCTCTTGCGAGAGATAGCCCATGCCGAGCTGCGCTCGTTTGTACATCGCAAGCGACGTCACGACCCGCCCGTCGAACGTCACCGATCCGCCGTCGGGGTCGATCATGCCGACGGTCATGCGAAACGTGGTGGTCTTCCCGGCCCCATTGCGCCCGAGCAGTCCGACGATCTCGCCCGGCGCCACGTAGAAAGACAGACGATTGACCACGGTCCGGCCGTCAAACCGCTTCACCAAGTCGTTGACCTGCAGCAATGGCTCGTCGGCGGCTGGCATAGTGTCAGTGCGGTTGCACTCCAAGGTGCGGGTGTCGGACCGTGTCACTGAGCATGAAAATCCTTAATCGATCACTGCCAGACGCTTGGCAATGCCAACCGAGCAGGTCGGCGGCCTGTTAATAACTCTCTCGCCGGCCTTTGCGCACGACCGGACCCTACGCCGCACCCTACCTATCGGACGTTGCCCAAATCTCCGCGAAAAGCTGTGTAACACTCTGGTTTTCAGTAGGTTACAACCGGTGGCGATCGTTGCCAAGGCGCTCGCACGCGGCTCACGGGTCGCCTGATCGCTCAATTCATACATTGGTGCTTGACGAGAGAATCTCGCAACGTCTTCGTTGAAACCGTGTGGATAACGCCCTTTCTTGCCGAGCGGCACTCCTGCGGGCGTTCCGTGGGTACCCTTAGCGAATCCATCGCATACGACCGACGTCCGGGATCATCCCGAAACGTCGGAGGCTCGGAATCGGCAGCCAGCTCAATCGGTGACCGCTAGGCCAATAGACGAAGAACGCCTTGCCGATGAGCTGATCCCGCGGAACCGTACCGAGCTGGAAATCCTCGCCACGGGCTTGGAAGTGCTTGCCGACCACGTCCCACAGCCGCGAGTCCTTGCTGGCGGTCGTGTTGTCGCCGAGCATGAAGAACTCGTGTCCGCGCAAAACGATCGGGTTGGCAGGGCTGGCCCACCCCATGCGCGGCGCCCAGGACATGGGCAGGGCGCGAAACGCGGGATCGTGGTAGTAGTACTCGTCGCGGTCGACGGCCAGATGCGCGATCTCGAACGCCCCCTGCCAACCATACAGCCGGGGCGGGCGGGAGGTCGAACGTTGCCGCCGATTGGCGCGAAATGCCCTCAGGTCCGGCGCGTACCAGGCCGGCGAGGTGGGATCGTCCGACGACGCTAGCACCTCCTCGCCTCCCACGCGCAGCGCCAGGCGATAATCGACATTCTCGAAACTAATGCGCACGGAGCGCCCCGCCACGAACGGTGGCAGCTGCTTGGTCGCCAGCACGCGCGAGGCGTCGGAAGGAACGTCCCGCGACTCGACCAGCGTGACCAGACCATCCGCCTGCACGGTAGCCCAGAACGTGCGGTCCAGCTTGTCGAGGCGTACCAACAGCGTCGCGTCGTCGTCCTTGGGCGTGAAGACAAGCCGGATACGAAGATCCGAAACCGGTGGGGAGGTCTGGCGCGAATGAATGTTGTAGGCGCATGTCGCCCGGATGTCCTTACCCCGCAACTCGATAAAATCTTCGTCAACTTGCGTACGTGCGAACACCAGAGTCCGACCGGACGTGTCCCACCCGGAGGCCTGCCCCTTGCCGCTCGCCCAATAAGGCTGGCCCGCGTCAAGCGTGCTCGGCGGATAGTCGTGGTGGTACACGGGATACCAAAGCGCCTTCTGGGCGGCAGGGGTCTTGCGCTGCACGCGCATCTTCTCATCGAGCTCGGCCAGCACCTCCACCGACGGGCGATCGAGCACACCGAATCGCAGGCGCGTCCGAAGCTGAAACTTCTGATGTCGGATGCGTTCCAGCTCGGTGCGGACCCCGACCGACAGCTCGTCGAGCGGCACCGCATAGACGTCCCCGTCCCTAATCATCAGCACTTCGTTAGGCAACCCGACGAGCCGCTTGATGAAGTTGGTCGTGCCGTCCGATGGATCCTTGAACACCGTCACGTCCCACCGCGCCGGATCGAGCAGCCGCCCACCGATGTGCAGCGGCCACTTGAGAACCAGGATGCGATCGCCCTTTTCGCGGTTACGCTTGTCGTCACTGAACTTCAAGTTCGTGTTGGCGTGGTTGCAGTTAGGGCAGGTCGCTCGCGATTTGCCCAGCACCGGCACGGTGCGGCGGTGATCGTCCAGATCACGCAGCCCATAGGCGAACTCGAACCCGCAGTCCTGGCAGACGAGCGTGCCGTGCGCGCCGTAGAGAGTGGGCGCCATCGACCCGGTCGGGATAACAAACGCCTCGACGATGAACGCGCGAAACACAAACGCTAGGATCAGGGCCACGATGATCGACTCGACCGTCTCCTTGATCCCCTCCGGCTCGGCCACCGGAGCTTGTGCTGTAGCGCTTTCTGTCATGGTCTACCCAGGCAAACTCGACGCGGCGGCGCGTCAACCATCAGCCGTGCCGCGCCACAAGGATTGTTACACGGCCTATCGCGCGTGGCAATCCTGTGTTGCCCATTATTACGAAAAGAGACGTTCAGTCCCAGAACATGCGTAATCAGGGATCAGAACGGATGGCGACGCTATGGCGTCAGTACGATCGCCTTCGCGAAAAGCGGAGAAACATGAGCGACGAGAAGATCATGGCGACGCTGACCGGAATACCAGCGCCACAGATTTCGATCGTGACCTGCGGCGAATCTACGTGTATGTCGGGTACGTCGGGCTCATCGAAATCGCAGACGCTCGGGTCGTCCCACAGCGGGCACGCATCGCAGAGCGAGTCGAGATAGTCCGACGGGAAGAGGTCCGTAATCAAGAGGTCGCCGGTGAAGTCGTCGATTTCGATGACGTTGCCGGTCGGCCAGATCCACCAAAGGGCGAGATTCCCGAAACCGTCATAATCAAAAACAATGGATCCGCCGAGTGACTCATCGAGACCCTCAAAGAACACCTCCCCGTCGTCGTCCACGAATGAATCATCGAGGACGCGATCCGGACCCGAAACGATGGCAAGCGTGCTGCCGTCAAGAAGCACGACCAGCTTGTCCGGTCCCGCGTTGATCACGTCACACACCTCACCCGTGAGCTCATCTTCGAACGATTCCCACGGAAGATCCTGCGCCGACGCCGAAGAGCCGGCCCCGAGAAATATCGACACGATCGAAACAAGACCCCACGTTCTACCCGCGCGTCGCATCATCGAGCTCCTCTGGTGATTCCCCACCCTCACGTTCACGTCGTGGAAGAGTATCCTCGCATCCGCCTGTCCTGACCAGCAGCCTCGGCTCGGATTCGCCGGCGATTCACTTGAGACCTGGGTATTTCAGCCGCTTTTTGGTCTCGGCGATGATGGCGTGGCCGATCGCCTTGTCGCCGACACCCCCAACATTGACACCAAAGTCGTGCTCTACGGGGTGCCGGAAGAAGACCGCGCATCTGTAAAACCCGGCATGCCCCCTCCGCCCGGAGGCATTCAAATTAATTTCTTTTCCGCCAATAAA
>JADFRH010000125.1:2612-7124 GCA_022561415.1 Planctomycetota bacterium | reverse complement strand
GCTGCTCAGTCGGGTATCGGGATGGTCGGCGGTACGACCGGCGTCGTGCGTTGCGCCCCAGGTAGGGACCAAAGACGTGCCGAGTCATGACTGACCACATATTGCACCACTGGAATTCGCGGGCCGACAAGTATGGCGCGTCGCCTGTGGCAAGTTGGGGCGATCACTTCGCCATCGATCTTGAGAGGCGGACCATCGGGCGGTACATAAATGAAGGAGACAAGATTCTTGACGTCGGTTGCGCCAATGGCCACTCGACGTTTCGTCATCTCGATAAGCACCCGTTCTCCATCGTAGGCGTTGACTTCAGTGCTTCGATGATCCGGGAGGCCAAGAAGGCTACGGCGACACACGGTGCCTCGGAGAACATCTCATTCGAGATTGGCGATGTCCGGCGGTTGCGGTTTCAAGACGAGACCTTCGACGTCGTGTACACGACACGGACCCTGATCAACCTGCCGACGTGGGAGGACCAGAAGAGAGGCATCCTCGAGTGCATGCGTGTTTGCAAGACCGGCGGTACGGTGATCCTCTGCGAGGCGTTTTGGGAGCCGCTCGTTCTGCTTAACGCAATGAGGGCCTTGGAATCGCTGCCTGCCCTGGCGGAGAATGACCACAACCGTTATCTGAAGAAGAGCTACCTCGAGGATTTCTTGGCGTTCGAGAATATCCCTTATGAGCTGGAAGACTTCTCGTCTATCTACTACCTGGGGTCTCGATTTCTTCGCGAGTTGATCTCCGACCCCGATGAGTCTTCTGGATACTCGAGTCCTGTCAACGAGTTGTTTTACGGCATCGAAAGGGAGTTTTCCGGAGGGGGTTTTGGGATACAACAGGCCTACGTGATCTGCAAGACCTGAAGCAGCCCTGAGCGCACTTTTCGCAACTGCCGGTGGCAGATAAACAGAAATGGCAACGGATGTTCGGTTTCGCGAGGAACGCGGGTTAGCGTCCCCGCGTGCGTCCGCCGAATTTGATGGGTTGGCCGACGGGCTCGCTCGCCGGCGACGTCATGCGTTCAACATCCAATCGCAATGCCGTCGCGGTCTTCATCGAGGCGCGATCCTCACTCGTGTGACGAACGACATAGAGAGGGCGTTGCAAGAGTTGGGCATAGGTCCGTCCGAGATAGGAACCGACGATGCCGATCGCCAGCAGTTGCAGGCCGCCGATGGTGCTGATCGCGCTGAGCACGCTCGCCGGGCCTAGCAGCGGGCTTGAGTAAACCCAAGTTTGCAGCACGGACCAGCAGGCCATGGCACTTCCCGCTGCCACGCACAGAAAGCCGGCGCCAAAGGCCAACCCCAGCGGTGCCGTCGTGTATCCGGTGAACAGATCCGCCGCGATCTTGGCGAGGCGGGCGTAGCTGTATCGGCTGTTGCCGTGAAGTCTGGTTTCGTGGCGAAGTTCGACACGTGCGGTCCTGGCCCCCAGCCAGGCGCACAGTGTCGGATAGAACCGCGTCAATTCGGGACAGCGATTCAACTCATCGACGATGCGGCGGTGGGTGATCATGAACGCGGTCAGGCAGGGTCGGCCGGGAACGCCCATCCCGGTTTCCAGCACCTTGGTCATGGCGGCGGAGCACGCGCGGCGAAGCCATGAATCTTGACGCTGCGCGCGGATGCCGTAGACAACCTCGTAGCCCTCGTCGAACTTGGCCAGGAGTTTGGGAATCTCTTCCGGTGGATTCTGCAGATCGCAGTCCATCGTGATCAGCCCCAGCCCGCGCGCGGCGCGCTGCCCCGCCGCGACGGCCGCCGCCTGTCCGAAGTTGCGGGTGAGTCCGATGTATCGTGTGTGGGCGTCTTGCCGACTGAAGCGGCGCATCAGCGTCAGGGATTCATCATGACTGCCGTCGTCGACAAAGAGGATTTCGTAGCTTCGCCGGGTGGCCTGCATCACCAGTGCGAGGCGGCGGTGCAACTCGGGCAGGCAAGACTGTTCATTGTGTACCGGGATGACGATGGAGATTTCCGGGCACGGCAGTGATCCCGTGGAGGCCGCATTGGTATTCCGCGTGGTTCCCGGCGGGTCGTCGGTGGGACGCGACGACGTAACGGACACGCCAAACAGCCCGGGCGCGAGTTCGGATCGCGGCGTGGTTTTGCCCGTGACGTCACCCATCGTTGTATTCTCCGGGACCGCGGCGATCGGGTTAGTGGAGCACTTTTTGCCCGCCCGCGAGGGTGAGGGTGACGTTTTTCATCCATTCGCCCGCGCGCCACCAGGCCTCATTCGCGGCATACCAGTCCATCGTCTGCTCCAATCCCGTGTCCAGGTCCGTTGTCGCTTCCCAGCCGAGGAGCCGTTTGGCTTTGTCCGTCGAGCTGATGTGGAGATCCACCTGGCCGGGTCGATCCTCGATGTGCTCGACCGGATGCGCCGGGTTACCGTTCAAATCAATGACTTTCCGCGCGATGGTCATGACGTCCGTGGCGATGCCCGTGCCGATGTTGATGACTTCGCCCATGACGGCGTCGAGCGGCGCTTCAAGCACCTTGAGCAGAGCATCGCAAGTGTCCGTGACATAGACCCAATCCCGCGCAGCACGACCGTCGCCGTGAATCGTGATCGGCGAGCCGTCCAGCGCGCTGGTGAGAAAGCGAGGCACACATTTTTCCAGGTGCTGGTAGGGGCCGTATTGATTGAAGGGCCGTATGATGACCGCCGGAATATCGTAGGTGGTAACGTAGGAATAGATGAGCCGATCTGCACCGCACTTGGCGGCGGCATAGGGCGTCACCGGGTTGAGCGCGTGATCTTCCGCCATCGGTTCCGTTGCGGCCGTACCGTACACCTCCGACGTCGAGATATGGATGAAGCGTTTGATTCGCTTGCGGTGTCGCAAGACCTGGTTGGCGACGACCTGAGTTCCGATGACGTCGGTCTGAAAGAACACCGCGTTGTCGTAGATGCTTCGGGCAACGTGGGATTCGGCGGCGAAGTGGATGACCGTATCCACTTGCTCGATGATGTCACCGACGATGCCCGGATTACAGACGTTGCCGTACCAGAAATGAAACCGCGGATTCTCGTGTATGTCCGGGGCGAAGTTCTGGGTATTGCCGGCGTAGGTCAGCGCGTCGAGGACGTGGACCTGGATCCTGGGATAGCGCCGCATGAACGCCCGTACGAAGTTGGACCCGATAAAACCGGCGCCGCCAGTAATGAGAATTGATTCCATAGTTGCGGTCCATCTCTTCTTCAAGAAACTCGGTCGGACGAAGCGCGGACGATGCGCATCCCTTTCCGGCAAGCCCTCGTGCCTGGTCTATCGTCCGGTAAATCGCGGCCCTGAAGTTACGGCGCGGCGAAATGAGATGTTTCCGAATCTTGTGGATGACCGCGCGATCGGGTGGCGGTTGCGGTGACGCCGTCGGCGTGCCCTCGGATCGAGCCAGTCGTGACCGCTCGGCTCTGAGCCGTTCTAGGCCGAGCTAACCGAAAAGCTGGAACCGCTCCGGATGGCGTTTTTTGATAGGGGCAGGCCGCTTAGGGAACCAAACTTGGATCGGCTCTAATCCTGGACGGGGCCTGAGCTTCCAACGCGAAAACGTTACCCGCGCGGTCGGGAGCCGTTGCGGCCGCCGCGACCGCCGGATGTGCCCGTGTCGCCCGTGCCGTCGTCGGGAACTGCGGGTTCGCCGGCTTCTTCCCCGCCCGGCGATCCGTCGGTTTGATCCGTACCGTCGGCCTGAGCCAAGCTGGAAAGATCAGGCACGTCCGCAAGAAAGTCGGTGGAAAAGAGTGCAGGCAAACCGAGGCTCGTTAGAAAATCGTTGATGATGATCGCGAAGAGCTGCGACATCGCGTTGACGGTCAACTGGCGGACGGCATCGGCAATGAGATCTGCGGGATCCTCGACGATTCCAGGATCGGGGGCGTCGAATTCGCCAATCGTCTCCGCGGTTTCGGTGATCGGCGTCACGGCAAACGGATCGCGCACCGCAGCCTGCGCCCGGCCAAGACCTGCGCCGACCATGTCGCCCGGCGTAATGACGACACGCCCGTTGCCCAACTCCTGACCCAGCGCCTCGCCACCGAAGGAGGCCGAGACCGCGATACCCGCCACCAACGCCACCGCCCACTTTACTCGTCGCATCATCTGCTCCCCATGTCGCATCGCATCCGCGAACACACGTCACACCGCACCAGTGAATTATTCGGCCCGACGGGTGGTGCGTCCACCTGAAAATGTCAAAAACAGCCCCCCAGAGCCACCCAGCGGCCCCGGAGCGGTCCGAGTCGGTCCCCGAAACGAGCGTAGCGCGGGTTCAATACCCTTACCCATGAGCCTCGCGCGAATTGCCGCGCCTCAAGGAATGCCCTGGGCGGCCGCCCGACGGATTCGGCTACTCTTCGGACGGCTGGGACTCGTCGGCGACCGGTTCCTCTCGGGTTGGCTCGACCGCGTCGTCATTCGCCGGAGCCGGCTCGGTGGCATTCGCCCCGTTCCGGGGGAGGGTCTCGTCCGGCGCGACCTTGGCGACCGCCACGACCCGATCACCC
>JADFRH010000125.1:0-2602 GCA_022561415.1 Planctomycetota bacterium | reverse complement strand
CCTGACACCCTGCGTCGCCCTCCCGATCTGTCGCAACGCCGACAGGTCAGTCCGCAACATCATGCCACCGGCCGTGATCATCATCAGCTCGTCATCGTCGTTCACCGCACAAATGGCCACGACCGTTCCGTTGCGTTCGGTCGTCTTGATGTTGATGACGCCCTTGCCGCTACGGCGGGTCTTGCGATATTCCTCGATGGCCGTCCGCTTGCCGTATCCGTTTTCACACACGGTCAGTACGGAGTCTCCCCCGTTGATGGCGACCATCGAAACGACCGCGTCGTCTTGGGCAAGATTCATCCCACGAACGCCGCGTGCCGACCTCCCCATCGCTCGGACATCGCTCTCGACAAAGTGAATGGCCATGCCGTTCTTCGAGCCCAGGACGATCTCGTTTTCACCGGTCGTCCGCTCGACGTTGATGAGGGAGTCGTCAGGATCGAGCGTGATCGCGATGATGCCGCTGGGTCGGGGACGACTATACGCGGCCATCGGCGTCTTTTTCACGATGCCGTTCTTCGTCGCGAAGAACACAAACGACTCTTGGAATTCCTTGACGGGCAGCACCGCCCGATGCGACTCGTCCGGCTGCATCTGCAGCAGATTCGCAATGGACCGCCCGCGCGATGTCCGGCTCATCACCGGAAGGTCAAAGACCCGGACCCAGTAGACGCGCCCGCGATCCGTAAAGACAAGCAGATAGTCATGCGTGGAGACGACGAACAAGTGCTCGAGGAAATCGCCCTCTTTGGTCGCTCCACCGCGAATGCCCCGGCCTCCGCGTCCCTGCTTGCGATAGGCGTCGACGTCCGTTCGTTTGATATAGCCATGGCGTGAGATCGTAACCACGACCGGCTCGTCGGGAATGAGTTCCTCCATGCTGAAATCACCGACCGCGTCGATGATTTCGGTGCATCGTTTGGCGGGGAACTTCTGCTTCATCTCTTCGAGGTCATCGCGGATGCATTGGACCAGCAGCGACTCCTCGCGAAGGATCGCCTCGAAGCCCTCGATCAGCTCGGCCAGCTTTCGGTATTCGCCGGCGAGCTTCTCGATTTCGAGACCCGTCAAGCGCTGAAGCTGCATCGACAAAATCGCACCCGCCTGAACGGCCGTCAGGTGACAGTCACTCGACGTGTGGCGATGAGCAAACGACTCGGGAAGCAGCTTCCGCAGTTGCCCGCCGAACGCCGACTCCTCCAGACGGAGCGGCCTCGCCATCAGAGCCGCCTTGGCAGCCTCGGGGTCGGCTGACTGGCGGATCAGGCTAATGATCTCGTCGATGTCGCCCAGAGCGAGAATCAGGCCCTCGACCAAATGGGCACGCTGCTTGGCACGTCTGAGCAGAAACGACGTACGTCGGCGAATCACGTCCTTTCGGTGATCGATGTAGAGCCCGATCATGCGCTTTACGGTCAGCGTTTGGGGTCGCCCACCGACCAGCGCGATGTTCATGATGTGGAAGTTCGACTGGAACGGCGTGTACCGATAGATCTGGTTGATTGTTACGTCTTCGTTCGCGCCGCTCTTGAGATCGATCTCGATGCGCACGGGGTTCTTACGGTCGGACGCATCGTTCACCGCCGACACGTCCTTGATCGTGCCGGCCTTGACGCCCTCCGCGATCTTCTCCGTGACGGTGCATCGCAGCACACCGAAGGGAATCTCGGTGATGACGATGGTGCTCCTGTTGCCGCGTCCTTCTTCGACGTGGCAACGACCCCGCATCGTGATGCTGCCCCGCCCCGTCTGGAAGGCGTCGACGATGCCTCGCCGCCCGCATATCTGACCGCCGGTGGGAAAGTCGGGGCCTGGTATGATCGCCATCAGCGCCGCCAGCGACAGGTCCGGATCATCGAGGCAAGCGAGGATCGCGTCGCAAACTTCCTGCACGTTGTGCGGCGCCAGATTCGTGGCCATGCCGACGGCGATACCCGTGGCGCCGTTCACGAGAAGATTCGGGAATTTACCCGGAAGAACCGTCGGCTCTTCGCGCGAGTTGTCATAATTCGGAACGAAATCGACGGTGTCATACTCGATATCTTCGAGTAAAACCGTCGCGGCGTGAGCCATGCGGGCTTCAGTGTAACGCATGGCCGCGGGCGGGTCGCCGTCGATCGAGCCGAAGTTGCCTTGTCCGTCGATGAGCGGCTGGCGAAGGTTCCACGCCTGAGCCAGGCGCACCAGTGTGGGGTAGATCACGGCGTCGCCGTGGGGGTGATAGTTGCCGCTCGTGTCACCGCTGATCTTGGAGCATTTCTTGGTCTGAGCCCGCGGACCCAGATTGAGGTCGTTCATCGCGACCAGGATCCGCCGCTGCGACGGCTTCAGCCCGTCACGAATGTCGGGCAGAGCACGCGACGTGATAACGCTCATCGAATAGGTCAGGTACGAGTCCTGCATCTCTTCGATGAGCGGCTGGTCGATAATTCGCTCTAGGGTTTCTTCCGGCGCCTGGGCCATAGATCAAGCTCTCTGAAAAACCACTGATGAAGTCAGCTTGCCGGCTGACGAAGTCAGCTTGCAGGCCGACGAAGCCAGCTTTCGACTGAAAATCCTTCTCCCCACCGGGGATGCTCGGCCTCATTCTACCGGCACGGAC
>JADFRH010000124.1:4007-7154 GCA_022561415.1 Planctomycetota bacterium | reverse complement strand
CTTGGGTTTGATCCGCGCGCGGTGCTCGAAGCATTCGGCCGACCGGATCGTTCCACAGACGGTAACCGATCGGACATCGAGAATGCCGCCAAAGCCATGCTGGATTACGGGCGCGAGGTCATTCGGATCATCGCCCCGCACGTGCCGGCCATCAAGATCAATATCGCGTTTTTCGAGCCGTACTACGCCGAGGGCATTCGCGCGTATTTTGCATTGGTGCGCGAAGCAAGTGAGGCCGGCCTGATCGTTATCGGCGATGTGAAACGGGCGGATATCGGTCACTCGTCGAGCCAATACGCAACGGCCCAGCTCGACGGCCACGGGCACCGTGGCGTCGTTACGCCCGACGCCGTCACAGTCAACGCGTACTTCGGGCTCGACGCCATTGCCCCGTTCGTCGAGATCGCGCGGGATCAGGGGCGGGGCATTTTCGTCCTCGTGCAGACGAGCAACAAATCAGCCGCCGATGTTCAGGGGCTCGCGTTATCGGATGGATCGACGGTGTGCGAGCGCGTGGGAATGATGGTGCAGCAGTGGGCCGCGGATCCGGCGCTGGTCGGCGAGTCCGGCTACAGTTGTATCGGGGCCGTCGTCTCCCCGCGCGATCTTCCCTCCACGGATCGTTTGCGGACGTTGATGCCCCAGTGTCTCTTTCTGGTACCGGGATTCGGTGCCCAGGGTCGAACGGCGAACGAGGTCGCCCGCTGCTTCAAGTCCGATGGCACCGGCGCTATCGTAACCGCCTCCCGCAGTGTGATCTACGCCTATCAGAATACGGAGAGTGACGACAAAGGCGATTGGAAGCGCTGCATCGATCAGGCCTGTCGCGATCTCGTGTGCGCCATTCGCGAAGTGGTCCCCAACGCATAACGCCGGCGACGGTCCGATACGTCTGCCCGTTGCCGACTGCTTGCCCTCACCGTTCCAGGTCCGAATTGTCCGGTGACATCCTCGATCACATTCGTCTCGGCGCGGCCATGGTGAAAGCGGACCCATCGATTCAAGAAAAAACTTGACCTCGAATCGGGGCTGGCGCCTGCGCCTGCGCCGGTTGCGCACGAAATCCAAAGTCAAGTTCCTCACTTCGAAGTTTATATCCTATCTTTCGTTTCGAGTCGCGGTTTCGTTCCCCGACACCAAAGAGCGGTGTCCCACTGAGGATTCGATTATGGCATTGACCGTCACAAACACGAACACACTAATGTTGTTGAACATTCTGGACAGAAACACGAAGGCGCAGTCCAACACACTCGAAACCATGGCCACCGGTCGACGAATCAACTCGGCGAAGGACGACCCCGCCGGGCTGGTCGCCTTCTCGTTCCTCAACAGTGAGCTGACGGCGATCAAGGAGTCGCTGAAGAACAACCAGCGATCAAACTCCTTTCTCAGCGTGATGGACTCCTCGATCGCGGAGATCGGCTCGCTGCTCGGCGAAATCGAGAGGCTCGTGGCCGCGACGTCGAGCGATGCCACCCTCACGGCAAGCGAGATATCGGCCAATCAGTCACAGATCGACGACGCCCTCACTGCGATCGATCGGATCGTGAGCACGGCCAACTTCAACGGCAAGAAGCTGCTCGACGGAACGTTTGGCATTCAGACGGCAGGCGTGCAAACCAATCCCAACGTCAGCAACCTGCGTGTCTTCTCGCGTAGCCAGCTTACGACGGATACGGTGCTGACGGTGACCCGTGTTGCCTCCGCTCAGGTGGCCTCCGCGACCTTCGCTTTTGCCGGTGGGACGGCGCGGACCTCCGGCTCAACGCAGGTTGCCATCACGGGTACGCTCGGAACCGCGACGCTCACGCTCGCCAGTGGTCTCACGCAGGCGCAGGTCGTCACGGAAATCAACAACGTGGCCGGTCAAACTGGCGTCTCGGCCATACAGGGCTCAACGAACGTCAGTCTGAATTCCACGACATTTGGAACGGACGCATTCGTCAGTGTTGAGGTGCTTTCCGGAGGCACGATCAACAGCAGCTACGGCACGGCCACCTCTGACAGCGACACGAACAACGACATCCAAAGCGCCTCCAAGCAATCCGGTGTCGATGCGGACATCACGATCAACGGACAGTCCACCGGCACTGACGGACTCGACGTCTCCTACAGTGCCAACGGCTTGAGCTTCGAGTTTACGCTGGGTACGAACTTCGGTACGGGTAACACCGGCGCGACCACCACGACGAGTTTCACCGTCATGGCCGCCGGCGGTGCCACGTTCCAGCTCGGAACCACCAACACCACACGCCAGACCATCGGTCTCGACTCGCTGGCGACCTTCAAGCTCGGCGGCGGTAACGGGACCGTTCAGCTCTCGGCATTGAAAGCGGGCGGCACGGCCGCGCTCAAGACGAACACCGAGGCCGCGCTTAGCTCCGTACGCGATGCGATAGGTTCGGTGGCCGGTATCCGCGGGCGGCTCGGCGGTTTCCAGAAATTCCAGGTGGGCAGTGCCATCAACGCGCTCCAGGCAGCTCAGACCGGGCTGACCAAAGCCGCGAGCGTCATCATGGACACGGACTTCGCCCTGGCGACCTCGAAACTGAACCGAGAGCAGATCCTCATTCAGTCCGGCATCCAGTTGCTGGGCATCGCTAATCAACAGGCCGCACAGATTCTGTCGCTGCTCTAGCGGCACCCCCCCGTCTCGGCCTGAACGATCGTGAGCCGAGCGGCCTAGGGGGGGACCGCTCGAAACGAGGTGAAGCGGCGGGTCCGGAGGTTCACACCTTCGCCCGCCGCTTCTCGTTTTGCGCCCGGCACTCCGCAGTCTTTCCGTTGGCCACCTAAGGCACTATGCTGAGTGTATTGCTTGGCGGATTGGGCGAGCGACTACGTCGCGTGCGTCGCTTGTTTGTCTTCTCCTCGTCGCTGATTACCGAAGCGGTTTACGACTGATGAGTGCGTTTGGTAAGGTATGTTACGCGGTGTGCGGGACGCGCTGGGGCCATGTGGCGGCGCGCGGCGAGCGCCAGGATGCCGTTGCTTGAGGGTGCGTAGCTTGCCTGGATGACATCGAGCGGCACGCCGTCGACCTCGGGCGGCAGGAGCTCGGCCTCGCCCAACAGGTCGCGGTCGACTTTCTCGCGCAGGTGGACGCGCAGGACGATCTCGTCCCGGCGCATCCCGTCCTTGTACTTG
>JADFRH010000124.1:0-3997 GCA_022561415.1 Planctomycetota bacterium | reverse complement strand
ATGCCCTATCTCTCGACCACAAGTGTGTTCGTGCCCTGACGACGCTCTGGTCGCGGATTCACTGGTCCTCCGGCGATGGCATGATGCCTCCCGAAGAACTGCTGGAGATCTACCGTTTCGCGGCGACGTGGCCGGTGCGGGGGGCAACGGTTGAGCTGGGGGCGTGGGTCGGTCTAACGACGAGCTACCTGGCGGCCGCGAGTATCGCTCGTCGAGATGGAATGGTCTACGCCGTGGATACGTTTGAGGGAACCAAGGAGGGCGAAACACACTACCCGTCCGTGGCCCGCTATGGCGGGGGAACCTTCGAAGCCTTTCAGGATCAAATTCACCGCGCCGGCGTTGCCGATCGCGTGATGCCCCTGGTCGGTTTGTCCGGCGAAGTGGCCGAGCGTTACGCGGGCGGCCCGATTCGAATGCTCCTGATCGATGCCGATCATTCGTACGACGGCGTTCGTAGCGATTGGGAGCGATGGTCGCCGCATGTGGCTCCCGGTGGGCTGGTCGTCTTTCACGATTACTTGTTCCCGGACGTCGCACGCTTCGTCGACGGTCTCGTTGAGCAACGTGATGATATCATTATCAAGCCGGGGCGTGTGTTGCCGAATCTATACGCGGTGACGAAACGTACGGGGCCGATCATGGCGGCCCCGGTCCATTCGGACTTGCCGGTGTCCACGGCCAGTGACACCAAGAAAGCCATGTCTTGACCTCGACCGTCATCGGCTCCGCTTGGCCGCGATCCGCTTTCGCAGAGCGGCGAGCGGTAGGCAGTTGACGATGTCCTTCTCCTTCGCCCAGCCTCGCCGCGCGGTGATCACGCCGTAACGCATCATATTGAAGTAGTCGGTATGGTGGGCGTCGGTGTTGATGGTCAGTGTGGCCTTCGCTCGCAGCGCCTGGCGCACATGCAGATCCTTGAGGTCCAGCCGTCGCCAACCCGCATTGATCTCCAGGAACGTCCCCGTCTCCACCGCGGTTTCGATCACGGCGGCCATGTCCAGCTCCATCGCGGCGCGTCGGTGGATTTGCCGGCCCGTCGGATGCCCTATGGCCGACACGTAGGGATTGTGCATCGCGGCGATCGTCCGCTCGGTCGGGCTCTTCTTCCCTGTGCCACCGCTACCCATGGCCGAGTGGATGCTCGCCATGACCCAGTCGCATTGAGCCAGCAGCTCGTCCGGATAGTCCATCGACCCGTCAGGGAGAATGTCGCACTCGCAGCCGACCAGAATCTCGATGCCCGCCACACGCTGGTTGGCCGCGCGGATGTCTTCGATCTGCTTTTCCATACGCTCGACCGACAGGCCGTTGGCGATCGTCGAACTCTTCGAGTGATCGCAAATCGCGATGTATTCGTACCCCAACTCTTTGGCGGCAGCAGCCATCTCCTCGATCGAACACTTGCCGTCGCTGGCCGTCGTGTGCATGTGCAGGTCGCCGCGGATGTCGCCGAGCTCCACCAGCCCCTCTGTCGCCGCCCCTTCGTCCAGTTCGCCACGATCCTCACGCAGCTCCGGCGGGACGTAGGACTTGCCGAGCTTTTTGTAGATGCCTTCCTCGTTGCGCCCGGCGATGGGTTTCTCGCCGTCGTACAGGCCGTACTCGTTGAGCCGCCATTTCCTCTTGACGGCCATCTCGCGCAGGCGAACGTTGTGCTCCTTCGAGCCGGTGAAGTATTGAAGGGCGGCCCCGAATGACTCCGGGGGAACCACACGCAGGTCGACCTGGATTTCGCGCTGGTCTCCCAGCGCGACAGTAACCGAACCCTTGGTAGCCCCGGCCACGAGAATTCGTTGTACCGCGTCGAACTGGGTGAAGGCCTCTACGATCTCCTTGCCCCTTTTTCCATCGCAAAGAAGGTCAATGTCGCCGATCGTCTCCGCGCCGCGCCGCAACGATCCGGCGATTTCGACGCGTCTTACGCCGGGCAGTTGCAGAACCTTCTCCGCCATCGACTCGGCAAGCGGAAGGGCAACGCCCAATGGCGTTCGACCACCGCTGCTTTCAAGAAAGGCGATCCCCTCGGCGATCTTCTTGGCGCTCACGGCTCCGAGTCCAGGCAACCCCGCCAAGTCACCCGACGCGATCACCTTCTTGAGGTCATCGAAGCACTGCACGTTGAGCTTGTCATGCACGAGGGCGACCTTTTTGGGGCCCATGCCGGGAATCTCGAGCAGCGCCGGCAACCCTTTCGGTAGCTTCGCTTCCAGCTCATCGAGCACGTCGATGCGGTGTGAATCGAGGAACTGTTGGATCCGCTGTGCGGTGCCTTTGCCAACGCCGGGCAGCTCGGCCAGCCGGCCCTCGCCCGCCAGCGTCGCAACGTCGGCCGTCGTGTCCTTGAGCGTGCGCGCCGCGCGTCGATATGAATTGACGCGAAACCCGCTGTCGCCGTCGATTTCTAAGAGGTCGGCGATGCGTGCAAACGTCTTGGCTAATTCCGTGTTAATCGACATGTTTCAAATGAACAGCCTGAACTCGGCTGGCAAGCCGATTGAGTCGGCTACCCGGTCGGCGTGCTGGTCCAGCGCTATGCGCCATCTAGCCGCGCTCGGAATTCGGCAGCTTTGTCGGGTTTCCCCCACGCTTCGTATAGGTCCATGCCGGTCTGCGCGACTTCGCGCGTTAGCCGCTCTTTCAGATGGTCTGGCACGGTCTCGAGTGCGGCCGCCAAGATTCGATGGCCCTCCAGAAGGAACGGTTCCGCCTCGCCCAACTGACGTTGACCGACAAGCGATTGGGCCATCAAGACTGAGGCAGCGCCTATTCGCCAATGACCCTCTGGAAGCGCCATCTTGCGAATCGCCAGGGATTCTCGGAGAAGCTCTTCGGCCGGTTCGAAGCGACTTTGTTTGATAAACCTGATTACGAGACTGTCCGCGAGATCGTCCCCGCCCAGCATCTCGAACTGCCAATTACCCGAGCGAAACCCCGTGAGCTTTCGCGTTTGATCGGCGTACCATATGAACTCATCCCACTCGGCGAGCAACAGAGCGATATTCGTCATGTGCCGCACGAGTTTCAGATATTGCGGGTCCCTGTTGGTCAGGCGGGCCATCATGGTCCGCAAGAGTTCTTCCTGTTCGGCGCGATGGCCCTTGCGTCGATAGCAGTCCAACAACAGGATTTCCGCGTCCATGCGATCCAGCTTTTCGATCGGACTTAGTGTCAATAGCAGTTGTTCGGCCGTTGAAATGGCCATGTCGAGATTGCCTGTCATTCTGTAGGCTAACACCAAAGTCGTCACCGTCGCCGGACTTGTGCGATTTGTCGCAGCGTTCGCCTTCTGTGCGAACTGCAGAGCCGTACTCGGGTCGCGCAACGATCGCACCGGCGTGTTCATGAGTGCCATCGCATAGTTGTTAAGAACGCCTGGACTGGCGCCGGTTTTTCGGGCAGCATTTCCTTTAATCTCGATTATTTCGGTCTCTAGCGTTCGACGTTCTGTTTCGTCAACCAGAAAGCTGAGCCAGAATCTAGTGCCGAACGTGGACTTGTCGAGACCAAGAGTTTCTTGACGTATTTCCAACACTCTCCTAAGGAGCGTTTCGGCTTCGTCGTCCCTACCAGATACCAGGAGCGCGATGGCCAGCGATTGCATCGCACCTCGAGTTTCGGCGTGTGCCTCGCCGTTTAATTCCCGAAGAATCGTCAGAATCTCCCGCAAATGCGCCTCGGCCTCGGCCCATTCGTTCTTGCCAAGAAGAATGTTGGCCAAGCCCCTCTTCCACGCGATCGCTTTTTGATCTCGCTCGCCTGAAAGGCGCTGTCGGATTGCAAGACCCCTTCGAGCGCAATCCTCGGCCTCATCAACTCGATTCTGTCGGCTGTACAGAAACACCAGATCGCGTAGCGCCAGCTGTGTGGTATCGTGTTCAGCGCCGAATACGCGGGAGTGGTAGTCGTAGAGTTCGTCATAGAGCGCTTCCGCCTCCGGAAGCAGCCACTGAGCATATAGTCTGCCTGCCAACACCCGCTTCGTCTTGACGGTTTC
>JADFRH010000123.1 GCA_022561415.1 Planctomycetota bacterium | reverse complement strand
ACCCATCGGCGAGTTGAAGCTGAAGAGTTGCGGCGAGGGCGGCTCGAAGCTGAGGTCGCACTTGGGGCAGGCGTAGTGGGAGGAGAGGAGGATGTCCTGATCGAAGCCCGACTCTTCCTTCGTCCCTTTGTCCCTACGTCCCTTCGTCCCTTCCCCCACACGATCGCGGTACGGATCGTGGTTTCGGTCCGGCTCTTCCTTTGTCCCTCCGTCCCTTCGTCCCTTCGTCCCTGCCCCCGCTCCCTTACGGTCGCGGCTCGGATCGTGCGCCACGCTTACGATCAGGGTGCCGTCGCCGAGAGTCAATGCCGCTTCCACCGCCTCGGCCAGTCGCGATCGGCCTGCAAGCAGGCCTTGTCTGTTTTTCGCCGAGATCACCAGTCGGTCGATTACGATCTCGATGTTGTGGCGAATCTGCCGGGCCAGCGCCGGCACTTCGCTCAATGCCACAATCTCCCCGTCAACCCGTGCTCGTCCGTAACCCTTCTTGATCATGTCCTCAAAGAGATCGCGGTACTCGCCCTTCTGCCCGCGAACCACCGGCGCCAGGATGAGGACTTTGGTTTCCGGCGGCAGAGCGAGGATGCGGGCAATGATCTGCTCGCGCGTTTGGGCGCTGATCGGATCACCACAGCCCGTGCAGTGCTGCCTACCCACCCGCGCGAAGAGCACCCGCAGATAGTCGTGAATCTGAGTGATCGTGCCGACCGTGCTGCGCGGGTTCCAGCCGCTGCTCTTCTGCTGAATGGCGATCGACGGACTCAGCCCGGTGATCTGATCGACGTCCGGCTTGGTGAGCTGCCCCAGGAACTGCCGGGCGTAGGAGCTGAGCGATTCGAGATAGCGCCGCTGACCCTCGGCGAAGAGGGTGTCGAACGCGAAGCTGCTCTTGCCGCTGCCGGACACGCCGGTAAAGCAGATGAGCTTACCGCGCGGCAGCGTTAGGTTGACGTCGCGCAGGTTGTGCTCGCGGGCGCCCTTGACCGTGATGACCGTCGGCTCCATCAACCCCTCATGGAACGTAGACTTCGACCGACCGTATCAAACTCCATTGGACCCCGCGATGGACCCCGCCCGCCGGTCATCCGGACGTTGCCAGCTTCCGCCGAGTGCGATCGAAACCCACGTGGGTCACACGCCAAAGCCCCTTGTCGCGGGCGAGCCACGCGATCATCACGACGCCGGCGCCCGGGTCGCCGTCCGGGTCGGCAAGCTCCATGCGTACCTCGCATTTCTTCGTGCCGCCGCCGTCGGCCCCGTCGGTATGCACGGCCGACTGGACCAGACGGGGCTCGGCTTTGGCCCAGTCGGTGTCGAACCCGCGCACGTAATGTGAAACCGTCGGCGTCCAGTGATAGACCACGGTGTACACGAACTCATCGCGGCTGACCGCGGTCGAGTTCCGCGCATTGATGACATTCGCGGCGCAGATATCAAACTGCACATCGAGCGAGGCCTCTCGATCCTGGGACGTTGCGGCCAGAAAATCGTCACGAATCGCCCGCGTCAACACATACGCCACCTGTTTGGGCGTGGCGTTCTCGTCGAGCGTCACGCCGTAATGCGTCACCGGTTTCACCGTCACGCTACGAACGTTGCGACCGACCAGCCGCGCATCGCGGGAGCACCCACCGAGCGCGACGCACAAAGCTACCGACACCAGCCCTTTCGATCTTGGTAAAAAGTTCATCGTGATCGCGAGTCTACCCGGCGGTCATGCCGATGCCAACCGACAAGCGGGCCGGCCCCGGCGCGCCGGGGGCTCTGCCAGTTTCACCGGTCGCCTCATCGGCTTGTTTGCATCGTCGGCCCCGGCTACACTCCGGTTGGCTCGATTCGCAGGTACGAACCATGGCCGATTTCAACCAGAACCTGTGGGCTCCCTGGCGGATGGACTACATCCGCTCACTCGGCGAAGAATCGTCCGAGGACGGCTGCTTTCTGTGCCGCTATTGGGAAAACGCCGACGCCGACCAGGAAAACCACGTCCTGTGGCGCGGCGAATCATCGTTCGCCGTGATGAACCGGTTCCCCTACACCAACGGGCACCTGTTGATTGCGCACGCGGGGCACAAAGGCGACGTGGCCGACTTGTCCCCGGTCGAATGGAACGGCATGTCGCAGATGATCCGGGAGGCCGTCGACCTCTTGCGACGAACCCTGTCCCCGCACGGGTTCAACATCGGGTACAACCTGGGGCGCTGCGCCGGAGCGGGCCTGCCGGACCATCTGCACGCCCACATCGTCCCGCGCTGGTCGGGGGACACGAACTTCATGGCCGTCGTGGGTGACGCTCGCGTCGTGCCGGACTCGCTCGACGCGCTGTGGGCGGAACTCGTCAAGCACGCCGAAACCGCAGGCCTGCGGTGATGGCGAGCGGCACAGGCCCAGAACGTCACGAAGACCGCATGGCGTCTTACGCTGTGCGCCCACAAACCGGCGGAGGCCGCGTGTACGACGAATCGGCCGATCCGCTGCGCGGCCCCTTCGCCGTCGATCGGCGCCGGATCATCAACTGCACGGCCTTTCGCCGGCTCGAACAAAAGACGCAGGTCTTCGCCCCGTCGCACCACGATCACTTTCGCACGCGCTTGACCCACACGCTGGAGGTCGCCGAGATCGCCCGGTGTCTGGCCGCCTCTCTGCGGGTCAACGAATCGCTGGCCGAGGCGACCGCCCTGGCCCATGACCTCGGTCATCCCCCGTTCGGCCACGCGGGCGAGGCCGCACTTGCCGAGGCGATGAAAGACCAGGGCGGATTCAACCACAACACGCACGCCGTCCGCGTCGTCGAGTATCTCGAACATCCGTTCCCCGGTTTTCGCGGGCTGAATCTGACCTGTGAGACGCTCGCGGGGCTGCGTGCGCACGAAACCCGCTACGACAGACCGGCGGCCGAGGGCTCCGCATCGTCGGTCGAGACGCAGATCGCATCCGTCGCCGACCGCATCGCGTACGACTGCCACGACCTGGAGGACGCGATCGGGGCGGAGTTCGTCGGCCTGAACGAACTCGGCGGTCTGCCACTCTGGCGCGATGCGTCCGAGGGGCAGTCGGCCCGCAGCATCCACGCGGTCCGCCGTGCCGTGCTCGATGCGATGCTCGACACGATTCTCAGCGACGTGATTGACGCATCCATTCAGCAACTCGAGTCGATCGGCTCGCCTCAAGAAACATTGGAGGCCGGCCGACCACTCGTGGGGCCGTCGGTGACTATGGAGTCACGTCTGGTCGAGCTTGAACAATTCCTCACGCAGCGAGTCTATCAACAGCCCGTCATCCAAGAGGCCGACGCCGACGGACGCCGCATGGTCCTCGCCCTGTTCAACGCCTACCGAAGTGATCCCGGCGCGCTCCCCGAGCGATACCACCGCCGCATCGACGACCAGGGCCTCGATCCGGTCATCCGCGACTACATCGCCGGCATGACCGACCGATTCTGTCGGCAAGAGCACATGCGGTGTGTCGCCACCTAACTCCCGTAGGTCCTTATCTGAGATTCCGCTTGACATATATCATATTTGATATATACTGAATGTGACATACATAAGAATAGCTTGGTCGATCCCCCCGACCGTGGAACACAAAGGGGCGTTAGCTTCGGTAATGCGGTGCTGTGCGTGTTCCACCTTGAGAGCGTTACGAAGGCAAGGATGCCGGCCGTCCGGCATGGAGTCACGTTATGCGCATTAAGGTGGAACTGCACCGAGAAGTTGTGGGTTTTGTTCGGCACGACGCCGACGAGAGCGAGATCAAGGCGTTCTATGAGGCGCTCGATCGGCTCGCGGCCGACCCCGTGGCCCTGATCGAAAACTCGGAGCCTGTGCGCCGCCCCGGCGTAAGCCGATACATGCTCCGGTTCTTCCGTTTCGGGCGGTGTATCGCGATCTTCGAGACGAATCGAGCCCGCGACCGCATACGAGTGCGAGAATGCCAAAGAATCCCACCAAAGCGAAGAGAAGCGCAAGGTCGCGGAAGCGACCCGTAACCCATGCACGAGGGGCTGACGCATCGTCCACCAGAAGCGTGTCACGAAAGCCCGGCGGTAACGGCAAATCCGGCCCGACTCATCAGGAGCGCCCCTACGTGGTT
This sequence comes from Planctomycetota bacterium, assembly GCA_022561415.1. Next base: position 3,077 of record JADFRH010000123.1, on the reverse strand, counting down.
GAAAACGGCCGGGCGACGCACGTGCTGGTACCCATCGATGAGTATGAGGAGTTGATCAAGTCCGGCATGGTGGCTCGCGCCGTCGCCCAGATCGAAAGCGGGGACGACGACTTCGTGGATGCAAACGACTTCGCCTTGGTGGTCGCGGCGGAGCGAATTGCCAAGGCACGCAAGGCCAAGGGCCTGACCCAAAAACAGCTCGGGGAAAAGCTCAACCTGCCTCAGTCGCAGATATCGCGAATCGAGCGGAATCCCGATCACACCACCGTTCGCACGCTCAAGCGAATCGCCCGTGCGCTTGGCGTTGATGTCGCCGCATTGGTCTGATTGTAACGCGATGCTCCGCTCTTTCGGTTCGGGCGAAACGTGCGTCCGGCCCGCCGCCCCTTGAATGATTCGACCACCCGTGAAACGATACCGCTGTGATTACCCTTGACGACATCATCGTGGAAGCTCCGGAGGACGGCGCGGTCGTTGACCCCGTGACCTGGTTCGACTCGCCGGGACCGCTCGAGATCGAGATCGGCTCGGGCAAGGGCGGCTTCCTGCTCAGCCGGGCGATGGCGAATCCGGATCTTCGACTGCTGGGCATTGAGTGGGCGAACAAGTACTTCCGACACGCGGCCGACCGCATGGCGCGGCGCGGGGTCGGCAACGTACGCATGATGCGCACCGACGCCGGCCACTTTTTTCGGCACCATCTCCCGCCTCAATGCGTGTCGGTTCTCCACGTCTATCATCCCGACCCCTGGCCGAAGGCTCGCCATCACAAGCGGCGACTGATCCAGCCGGGCTTCGTCGAAGCGGCCATTCGCGCGCTCGAGCCCGGCGCCCTCTGGCTGATCCAATCGGACCACGAAGAGTACTTCCACGTCATGCAGAAACTACTCGACGATCACGAACGACTCGAGAGCATCGCCTGGAACGAAACCGGCGTTGACCTCGGCGAGGAATGGGTCGGCACCAACTTCGAGATCAAGTACACACGCGAAGGAAGAACGATCCACCGGGTCGCGTACCGGAATCAGCGATGAATAGTCTTCAGTTGTCAGTTGTCAGTAATCAGCCCCGGCGCTTGACACTTTGCCTTGCGGGCAGCGGATGGTTTCGGAATCTTCACTGACAACTGATAACTGACAACTGACAACTGACAACTCTTGAATCACTTCGCCTTCGAAGCGCGGGGCGCGTGAAACCGCAGTGAGATTCGTGCGGAGAAGTGGTCGGGGTCGGAGACATCCACGGCGTAGCTGCCGAATTCCAGCGTTCGCCCGACCGCGGCCAGCTCTCGAACCGCGCCGGCGGGATCAATTCGCCGACCCGTCGTAGGCGTCGGGCGACGGGGTATCACAACGTCCACAATTTCGCCGTCGCGCTGAACGCGAAGCGCCGGGCCGGGGCGATTCGTGCTCCTGGCCCAGAGCGTCTGCAGATCGCGGCGGGCACCGGTCGTCGAAAGCAGCCGTCCGTCGATCCCGATGATTCGATCTCCCACCGCAAGCAACTGCTTCGCCGGACTGCCTTCGCCGACTCGCTCGACCACGACGACGCCCGGCTCTTCCGTCAGTTCGACCCCTCGCAGAAACGACCCACCGGCGGCCGCGGCCGTTACCGACTGCCCGCCCCACCACGATGAATCGAGAAAGGACGGCCCTCCCGCATCGAGGGTCGCCAGCCACCCGTCGAGGACTTTGGTGGCCAGGTCCGGCTGCACGATCGACACCGCGGTGCGATCGGACGCGGACAACCGCAGCCCCCGAACGTCGCCGACCGTAGCCAGTCCCGGTATCAATCCGTACTGTGCGTCGAGAATACGCTCGAGGTGGTTCCGGCTCGCCGTCAGAATCAACCAGCCGTTCCACACCGTGAACGAGGGCGAAGCGTCGCGAACGACCGACATGAACGCAAGTCCGGATTTGTCTGCATAGTTCGACAGCGGAACCGAATAGATCGTGGCCCCCAGATGCCGGCTGTGTACAATGGTCAGCGCGGCGTCGAGCGGTGTCGGCTCGAGCACCTGCACGAACTTGAGCAACCCCTCGACCATCTGACGGGTCCGACGGCGTACGGCCTTTCCGTCGCCGCATTCCACCAAAAGCGCCAACTGGGGAGTCGAGCCTCCCGCGCGCAGATCCTGACCCCACGCCAACAGCAAATGGGGGCCCAGCTGCGGCCTCCCGCCGATCACCGCCTGCGCCGGATCTTGCAGCGAAAAATAGTCCACGCTGTCGATAATGCGGCTATTCCAGGTCAGTTGACCCTCATTGACCAACTGCGCCGTCAGGGTGCTGGCGAAGAAGCTGGGGAAAAAGATGGAGAGGGTGTTCAAGGATATCAATGATCGGCGCTTCAAGGCCTAACCCGCATTTCGCACCAATCGATGGTCTCGCGGCTCGCGTGCCGAATGGATCGCAACCTGCGATTTGAGCCCGTGAAAACCGGTTGATTCACCCCATCCACCCCGTTCGGGCGTTTCCCTGCGTGAGAAATAGGGTTTAATCGGCGCCGGCGGGTAAGCCGCGGGCAACACAAAAAGAATCGAACAGTCAGTTGCCGCAACGAAGGCGCGTCCATATGGGCGCGTTTTTTTTTCGCCAAGACCGGAAAGGAGACACCCATGCCGGAAACGAATCGACGCGGACTCGGTTTTGCGGCCGCGATGCTGGTTGCGGCAGTGGCGTCCGGTTGGGGCGTAGAGACCCATGCCGCCGGGATCGGACAGGAAGATGGCCCCGCAACGGCGGATCGTGTCTGGCTGGACCCGGACGGCTATCTGCCCTACAAGCTGACGGCGAGCGGCGAGTTCCCCTTTGGGATCGACTCAATGGCGTTCGACGCTACGATGTTCTTCACCGGCTACAACGAGTCGGTTGATATCCCGGGCGCGCCCGCTGACGCTATTCCTCTCGCCGGTCTTCTCGCCGGCCTAGAGTAGGCTAACGCATGGTGTACGAGCGCTTGACAGTGATGTCAGGCGCTCGTATATTATGCGAAGGCGATGAGACAGTTTATCATTATCCTTGCGGTTTCTCTCTTCGTCCTCGTTATCGCCGTCATCCCGGTCATCGCCGGGATCT
>JADFRH010000122.1 GCA_022561415.1 Planctomycetota bacterium | reverse complement strand
CGACGTGCTCGACTTTGATGAGCTCATCGATACCAATACATTGGATCAGGCCAACTGCCTGGTTTCGCCGGCTGCCTTTAGGGCAACGGTGCCACCCGAGCTGCGAGGCGGCAGCCGGCCGGGCGGGGTTGTTCGCCCGGATGGCCTGCTGTCCGGCATCGTTCTGTTACCCGCACGGTCGCCGAATTCGACGATGTTCAATACCGTTCCCGGTTTTGTTCCCATTCACAATGAGGATGGGCTGGACCTGGCCACCCCACCACCCACAAATCTCCCGCGCGTCGATTCACCGTTTCCTTCGGGATTTGCGCCGAGCTTACCGAGCCCTCCGTCGTTTGAGGTGCAGACCAGTTGGAACATCATGTTCCATAACTGGGTAAGGCCGCTGGATGCAACGCTGGTCGGCGACACGGGTGCCGAAATTGATTTTCAAGTTCGCAATAGCGCCCACATTTATCTGTTTAATTGGGAGGGCTTCCCTTTCCTCTTCGACTTTGACGTGCATGACCAGCCGGGTCCGGACGTGAACTGTCCGATAGGTCAGTGGGACATCATGGCCAGCGGTGCGCTGGTCCATCCGGTTCCGATCCTCAAAGAGAGCGTTTGTACGGAATGGACTGCCCCGGTCGACCTGGCCGGCATACTTACGCCGGGCGTTGACACGACATTGACGCTCCCACCTCCGGAGTTCGTTCGCGACGAAAGCTACTTCTTCCTGGAAAACGACGCCCGTCCCGGCGAGCGGTACTATTTCTGGTCGGCCGGCGTGCAGGCCAGTTTTGACGAGCCCAGACTAGCGGGCGGCATCCCCGCGGCCGGCATGCTTGTCATGCACACCGACGTCGGACCCAGTTCGATCATCGGATCCAACAGGGAAGCGCTGTCTCAGCAGCAGCGTTCGGGCACGCGCCCTGCATTCTTGATCGTGCAAGCCGACGGCGACAACGATCTGCAGGCCTGCTCGACCGGCGGCAATCGCGGTGACGACAGCGACCCCTGGCCCGGTGCCGAAGGTGCAACGCGCTTTAACTTCGACACGAGTCCCTCGGCCACTTGGTTCAGTCAAAACAGTTGGACGGGGATCGACGTCCTTGACGTAGTGCCCGACAACGCAGGGTCCATTCGACTTACGATCAACTGGGTGCCGACGTCGATTCCGAGCCTGCGCTTTGTCGACCCGCCCGGCGGACAGTCGGTGGGCGACCTGTTCCAAGTTCGCTTCGACGTGACGGATGTTTGGGGGGGTACGGAAATCCGCGTGTTCTTTACACCTGACCAAAAAAAGTGTGGCGGCACGGGCGCTAGCTGTACGCTCGACACCCGCTGCGCTGCGGGCGTTCTATGCGTACACGATCTAACGATGAGCCCGAGCAATTTGATTGGCTCGTTCGACAAGGTCACGCAGGGCACCAACCGGCGGAGCGTGAGTTGGGATTTCTCGGCTGTTTCGGATGGCCGATACGTGTTCTTCGCGAAGCTCAATCCGGGTGTCGGCCTTGACGGTACCGAGGCCAAGAGAACGGAGCCGCGGGCCGGACGAAACAACATCGGGACGGGTACGCTTACGGTCCATCCCGTAACCGGCGTGGACATCGACGACGACGCGCTTGACACGGACGACTCAGCCAGGCTCGAAACCTGGACGGTCACTTGCATCGATCCGGCCGGGGTCAAGTTCCTGGTTACGAGCTCACTTTCGCAGCCTGATTCCCTTGCGGACCCGCCGCCCACCGCCGCAACAGCGAGCTGCTCTGATGATTTGATCGCATGTACGACTGCGAACTACACCTCACCCGGCCTTGAAGTGACGTTCAGGCTTACGCAGGGCACGACGCCGTTTGCGCTGGACGATTCGTTCTCGTTCACGACGACTGGAATCACGGCGGTCAGTCAGTCGTTTTCCATTACAGACGGCGAGATTTCGGCCGGACCGATCGCACGCATCGTGGCCGCCCCGCTCGCCGGACCGCCACCGCTCGAGGTTGATTTTGACGCAACTTTATCCATCGAGCCCAACGGCGACCCGCTCAGTTTTCAATGGGTGTTTGGTGACGGGAGCGAACCGGCGCTCGGTAGCGTCGTGACACATTCGTACGTCGATGCGGGTACGTTTACGGTGACGCTTCGTGCCACAAGTACGGTGACCGGAGACTTTGGTGAAACGTCGGTTGACGTGCTTGTGGTGAACAACTCACCGACAGCGGTCATCACCGCAAGTCCGACGAGCGGCTCGGCGCCGCTGAGCGTCGCGTTCAATGGCCTCGGCTCCACCGATCAGGAAACGGCATCAGGCGACCTGATCTATCAATGGAACTTCGGCGATGGCAGGACCGCCAACGCGCAGGGAAACCCCGGTATCCAAAGCGCTAAGCCTACGCACACCTACAGCGCCAAGGCGGACGGCACGCCCTGCACCGATCAGAATCCATGCACGTTCGTGGCCGCTCTGACCGTGACTGACGAGCTGGGGAAAACGGATACGGCCACGATCGCAATCCTCGTCGGCAACAGCAATCCCGTAGCCAGCGTGACCGCCACGCCGCTTGAGGGACCGGCCCCGTTGACCGTGGAGTTCAACGCGATCAATTCGACCGATCCGGACGACGATGATCTGACCGTCGGTTGGGACTGGGACGGGGATGGGACAATCGATGAGCCTCTTCTTCCGCTCAAGGGCAACGTGGACGATTCGGGATTGGTTCGTCACATATATACCAACCCCGGAACCTACAGGCCCACGGCTACGATCAAAGACGGTCGCGACGGTGAAGCCGTCTGGGCCGGCGTGGAAATCCTGGTTTCGACCAATCAGGGACCGGAAGCGCGATGCACGGTGTCGCCCTCCGTCGGAGTCGCCGAGGTCACATCGTTCGTGTTCAACGCGAGCGGCTCGACGGACCCCGAGGGCGAGCCTCTGACCTTCACGTGGGAATTCCAAGACGGCACGCCCGACGGCGACGAAGCGCTGGAGACGCACGAGTTCGCGGAGGTGGGTAATTACGATGTCGTGCTGACCGTAACTGACCGTCGCGATGTGCCGGACGATGTCACGTGCCGTGTCAACGTGAGTACCACCCCGGACAACCAGGCGCCGCTGGCGCTGATCGCAACGGGGCTGCGAATCTGTGCGGCCACTTGCAGCTTGCAGTTCGATGGGTCGCTCTCGTTCGATCCCGAGGGAACCGAGCTGACGCATAGCTGGGCGTTCCGCCTTGACGACGTGGTCTGTCAATCGAACGCCTCCTGCCCGATCGGCTTCACGTGCGAATCGCAAACCTGCGTATCGCGAAAGACCGGCGAGAAGGTCACCATTCAGTTCCAAACGCCCGGCACTTACTCCGTCGTGCTCACCGTGACGGATGAGGGCGGCGCGTTTGATGATGTCGGCCCGCAGGAGATCCGAGTCCTTCCATCGGGAACCATCATTGTTACTGAACCCGAACGTCCCGTAAACGGGACCGGTGAACCTCCGCCCGACAGCAGTATCCAGCGACCGCGCGGGCTTTGTGGATTCGGCGTGGTAACGAGTTTCGTCGGCTCGCTCTTCGGCCTGACGGCCATGTCGATCGCGCGTCGGCGGAACCGCCGGCGAGTGGTACGCAGGCGTCGTTGAGTCGAGCACGACGGCTGGACGTTTGTGTGCGCGCCCGGCGTGGATCGCATTTCCGGGGCAAAACGGACCGCTATATCGGGCCTGCGCTGCACACTGGCCATTTCCGCATCATCTGCCTAGAATTAGCGTGCGGATGATGGGCGAGGATTTCCGCACACACGTCGCCGGCTCGCGTCTGAGTGGCTGAGGTTCAACGGGCAGGTGGCGGAGCGGAGTCGATTCGGTTGACCCTTGATGCGCGACGCGAGCGCCAATCGCACTCGTGTCGGTCGTGAGATTGCAGCCATTCGTCGTTTTGATCCGTACGAGGGAACAGGGGAGAGAAAAGCAACATGTCGACTGGCCGTGGGCTTCGCTGCGCAGTGCTGCTTGGGGCACTCTCTGCGCTGCCGGCCATGACCCATGCCGACATCAACCTCGAGTTACGCGTTTCGTCTTCCACCGTCAGTGTGGGCGACACTGTCGAGGTTGGTCTCTACGCCGTTTCCGATGCTGAAACGGACCAAACGTTTTCCGCCGTCGACGTTATCCTCCATTGGGATCCGAGCGTACTGCGCCTGGACGGCAAAATCGACAATGGCTTCGGTTGGTCGAGTTCGACCTTTCCGTGCGACGGCTGCTTGGGCAAACTCAACTTCGACTGCTGCTGTCAGCAGACGGTCTGTGATCCTGCCTACTCAGGGCTGCCGGCCAACGATGGCGTTGCGCTGTACCAGGCGTGGCAATTCAGTGGTCCTTTCCCGGAGGCGACGCTTGGCGGAACGTTGATCACATCTATTGTTTTCGCGGCGATAGGCCGTGCGGCAGCCACAGAAATACGAATCTTGGATGCAGCGGGAAACACGTCCACTACGAGGGTATTGAACGGCCCGGCGGAGAACCTGACGGGGGCGCTCGGGTCGCTTCTATTGGAGAGCACAGCGTGCGGCACGCGCGGCGACTTCGATGGCGACTGTCGCGTGGAATTATTCCCCGATCATTTCGATTTCGTCGGCTGCATGAACGGGCCGGACGGCGATCCGCTGCCACCGGATTGTGATCCGGCCGACTTCAACGGGGACGGCGTCGCCGACATGCTTGATGCCGCTGCCTTTCAGCGGGAATTCACCGGGCCGTAGCGCTGGGCTCGTGAATGCGCCGGAGGAATTCGGCATGGAGCCGTTTCGTGACCGCACCCACCTTGCCATCGGCCACTGCGTTCCCGTCGATGGATGTAACCCCCAGCACTTCGAGCGATGTGCCCGACATGAACACCTCATCCGCGCTGCGCAAGGCGGTCACATCAAAGGCCTCCTCGCGGGTTTCAAGGTCGATCGCGGCAGCGCAATTCAGGAGAAGACTCTGTGTGACGCCGTGCAGCACGGCTTCGTTGCGAAGTGGAAAGCGAAGCACGTTGCCGTTGACGATGAATATGTTGGAGGCGGTACACTCGCGGACCTCGCCCGCCTCGGTGACGAAGATCGCGTCGTCATAGCCTCGCCGATCGGCCTCGGTGCGAGCGAGGATGTTGGGCAGCAGCGTGATCGCTTTGATGTAGCAATTGGCCCATCGCGTTTCCGGAGTCGTCATCACGCTCATGCCGCAGCGCACCAAGTCCTCCGGCACGACCGGACGCGGCTTGAACGTCATGATCACGGTCGGCGTCAAGCCCTCCGGGATCAGATGGACACGCGGCGCGGTTCCGCGCGTGAGCTGCACGTAGATCATCGCGTCGTCGAAACCGCTGCGCCGAAGCCCCTCGCTCAGCACGTCCTCCAGCGGCTTGTTGTCGAAGTCATAGACAAGCCCGATCGCGGCCGCACTTCGTCGAAGGCGCTGCATGTGTGACTCAAGTTGAAACAATCGACCGTCGTAGGCGACGATGACTTCGTACACGCCGTCGCCGAATTGCATCCCACGGTCCTCGATGGAGACCATGGCGTCGGCGATCGGCATGAAGCGTCCGTTGACGTAGGCGAGTTCGGGCATGACGGGATTCCGTTCCTAGGTGTCGGTTGCGGTTCGTCCCAACGCGAGACGAACATGTTTGAGCCATTCGGCGCACTGATCTCGCCGAGACGTGTCGCGCAGGGATTCCATAGAGTCGGTCAGGTGTTTGTCGGCCGCCTCGTACTGGCGCAGGTCGCGCGCGTAGATAATGCCCAACAGAAGTCGGATATTGCCGGCCTCGACCGCCTGCGGGTAGATCGCGACAAAGCGCTCGAAGGCGGCCGCCGCCCGCGCGGCGTGCCCGCCGGAGTAATACGCTCGCGCGAGTTCGAGCTGCTGCTGCTGCGAGAGGCACTGCTTGTCATCGACGGCGATAAGCTGCTCATAGAGGCTCATGGCGCCGGGGATGTCCGCGTCGTTCATTTTGGCGGACACGCTGGCTCGAAGATCGGCGATTTCGTCGAGGCGCCGCTCCTCGGCGAGGCGCTGTGCCGGATCGAGGTCGTCCTGCCGTGCGACGGAGCCGAACTGTGCCTGGCCCGCGGCGCCGGGCTTGGCCATGGCGCCCGCAAACTCGCGCCGCTGATTCCATCGCTTCCACACGGCCAAAATGTCGAACTGGTCCCTCGGAAGAGCGCGGATGAGCAGCATCCCCAGTGCCCCTGCGAATCCGAAGAAGTAGCCGGCCAGATGCGCTCCGTGAGCCACCGCGCCGCTTCCGCCCAGGTTCGGGGCGATGATGTTGTCCCAGACGATCACCTTGACCAGGATCAGGATCATGGCCGGTACTTCGATGAAGCGGATGAAAATGAACAGCCAGATCAGCACGGTCACGCGACTGCGCGGGTACAGCGCGAGGTACGCGGTGGTCACGGCCGCAATCGCCCCGGACGCGCCGACCAGGCTCGCCGGCGTCTCGGTGAACATGGCGAATCCCCAGGCGGCAAACACGCCGCCCGACAAGTAGAACAGGGCGTAGGCGAAATGCCCCATCTTGGAATTGACGCTGTTGCCGAACACCCAGAGAAAGAGCAGGTTGCCCAGCAGGTGCATGGTGTCGGCGTGAATAAACTGGTAGGCAAAGAACTGGTACAGCTCCGGCGCGACGGTGTGAAGCGTCAGGTACTGCGCCTTGAACGCCAGCAGCGGCTGCGCCGCCAGGGCTCGATGGAAGAGGAAAAAGAAAAAGATGTTGGCGCCGATGATGACGTAGTTGACGGTCGGAGTGCGTTGGACCACGGACTCGGTACGGATGGGAATGACAACTAGCAACTCAGCGTCCTGAAGCGGGCTCTAACATTTGGCAGTGGTCCGGCGCGGGTTCGCCCGGGCACACACGGTTAATCCTTGCAACACGCGATTGGGAAACACACCGCGGCGAAAACGTCGATCACGCCTTATTGGGATCGGTGTCGGGGTTCGGCGCGGGCGCCGTACCGGTCGTGACCTGCACGAAATGCATGCGGAGTTCGTACAGTACGCTGTCAAGGACTTTGGTCTCTTCGTCGCTGAGGTTGCCTTTGGTCTTTTCTTGGAGCACCTCGAGCAGATCAATGTGGAACTTGGCGGCTTCCGGGTTCGGCGGGATTCGGTCGCCTCCGGGTCCCTGGTATCCACCCAGCCCGACGGCCGCCTGCATCGCGATGAG
>JADFRH010000121.1 GCA_022561415.1 Planctomycetota bacterium | reverse complement strand
TTCCCTTTTTCACTAAGCGGTGAGAGAAGTGTCGCCAGTCGCCTTGGAACGGACTGTCGCCGGCGCGAAGGCGATGGATGACCACACTCGTCACGTCGTAGAGCGGCACGGCCAACACCACAACCGGTACGAGAATGGCCAGCGGCATCAGATTTCGCGAGGGGTCGTAGTACGTCGTCAAAATCGTCAGCACGCTGAGCAAGTAGCCGATGACCAGACTGCCGGCGTCGCCCATGAAAATACTGGCCGGTGAGAAGTTAAAAACCAAGAAGCCGAGCAGCGCCCCCACCATGACCCACGCCAGGATGGGCACGAACACCTGACCGGACGCCATGGCCGCGACGGCGAAGATGCCGGCCGCAATCGCCGCGACACCGGCACTGAGCCCGTCCATGTTGTCGAGGAAGTTGAATGCGTTGGTGATGATGAGGATCCAGAGCACCGTGACCGCAATCGACAGCGGCTCGGGGACCATCTGAATCGCACGGATGCCCATCGGCCAGGCCGTGATTAACGCGACCGCGAGCTGCGCGAGGAACTTGGGACCGGCCCCGAGCGCGCGACGGTCGTCAATCAGCCCGACAATGTGCAGCACGATGGCGCCGCCGACGATCGCCAGGGCGACCGGGAGCTTGGAGGCGATTCCGTTCAGATGGGTTCGGAGCAGATCCGGCAGCCACGCCGGCGGCGCGTCGCCGCGAAGCAGCCAGGCACCGATTGTTCCGATCAGAATGGGTCCACAGATCGCGATGACAATCGCGATCCCTCCGCCGAGGGCGACGGGTTCCCCATGTCTCTTGTGCCCGCTAGCTCGATCGACGAACCCGACGCGCTGCGACCCACTGCGCACCACTGCGGTGGCAAGCACTGAAACGACAAATGGCCCGGCCACGGCCAGGGCGATGAGCCAATACATGACTGCTTAGTCTAGAGAGCCGGAGCGTTTCGATCCATCGCGCGGAGGGAGGCTCGACGACGCCCGGCCTGAGGAGTCGGGCTCAGGTCGCAAGCAGCTCCGCGAACTTGGGATCGTGGAGAACCTCGTCGGTGGGGACCATGGTGATGACATGCCACGGGCACACCTGGGCGCAGAGCTTGCACCCGATGCATACGGGCAGGTCGATCGTGCAGATGCCCATGGCGTAGCCGGGCGTCTTCGGGTCGGAAATCTTGTCGATGCAATCGACGGGGCAGACGACGACGCACGCATCGCAGCCGGTACACAGATCCTCGTCGAGAATGGCAAGCTGTTTGGGGAGTCGCTTTTTCTTGGCCATGGGTCCGTCCGATGCTTCGAGGCTACTCCAACTAGGGAGCCCAACGCGGGCATCCTATCGCTTATCGGTTTTTCCGACAAGCGGGCTCTGGAGCACGGTCCGTTCTGCGGTCGCCTCCAAGAGCGCGCGGCGCCAGGAGCGCTTCGGTTCAGCGCACGCTACCACTGACCGCTAGACGTGCGATCGGACTGCTAAGACGTGGAATGCCCGTGGCCGCTGGTGGGATGGCCGTTCTTCCGGCCATGGCTGCTACCGTTGGCTCGGCCGTTTCCGGTCGCGCTCGAATCGGAATCGGTCGGCTCAGTCGTCTCGATCCACGGACAGCAATGTCGGTCCAGCTTGCGGCCGCGCAGCTCGGCCACGGTGATGAAGCCCACACCCTTGGCCTGCATCTGGCGCTTGGCAATCTCGGCTCGCCCCCAATTCCAGTAGCCGCACGCGTCGCCAATGACAGACACGCGCTTCCGCCGCGCCGCGAGCCCCAGGGCCAGCGTCCTGATGGATGTTTCCAGGCCGACGCCGAACAAAAGGAACTCCTTGACCGAAAGCTGGGTGAGAAAACGATCGGCCTTGGGATTCTCGAACAAGTCCTCGCTGCGCTTGCGGAAGATGATCTGTTGATGTCTCGTGTAGAGATCGAGCGGGCACCAGAGCGTGTTGTCGACCTCAATGTTGATCGATCGTCGGAACAGGGTGAAACCGATCTTGCGCTGCCCGTTCGATCCGTCGCAACAATCGCTCGACCGACCGTTCCCGTTCATCTCGCGCGGACGATGAGCTTCCAGCGAAGATATGACCGGTGTGAGGTTTCGCTTCGCCCACGCAACGGTGGATCGCCAAGCCGGGATGACCTCATTAAGGTTCGCTACGGGGTTGGCGCCCCTTGGATCGCAAAAATCGATCTGCGTGCTCAAGTCGATGACGACGCACTCAAACGGCCGACTGGCAGAGCCAGCTTGCTGGTCGTTCGTACCCTCGGTCATGTTCCCACTCCGATCGTGCGATGATGGATGAGGGAACCGGTCGCTCGAAATGCGCCGAATCCAGACAATGCGCCCGGACTCGGCGAGGACGCTTCCTTCCCATCACACGTTCCTTCCTTACCTTCCTCGATACGCTGGGAGATTCTAAGGCAAGGTGGCGGCTCAGGTCGACCGCAAGGGTCGACAAATCTTGACAATTCTCTGACTTCAATTTTCTTTGCGTCGCAGCAATGCAGTTCGTCGGCACCATGCTCGACGCTTTTTCCGGACCGTCGAATCGGGATCGCCACAACCAACCCGCGGATGGATACCGGTCGTACGGGAAACCTCTTCGGGAAACCTCTTAGTGGAGATGACACATGCCAACGCCCGTCGCAGCACCGTGTGAGGCGTACGATCGCTCGACGTGTGATCTGTAGGAAGGGACGCAAGAGGCGAAGTTTCCGAGCCTCGTCGGATCCGGTTTGTCCGTCCCACTTGCCCGCGCGCTGAAGGAATCCGATCCGCCTCGTCGATACTTGATTCAGTTATCGGACAATCTCGCATGCAGATCGGACGTAACTTGTCTCGGCGGGACCGCGAGCCGATGTGCCAGAGGCAAGGTTTGTCGTCGATCGCTGCGAGGTTAGTCGGTGTTGCTGGTGTGCGCCGACTTCCCATTCCTACGTACGCGAGCGCGACCCCGCGGGATTACCGAGTCCGATTTACAGGGAATATGATGAGCTATCTCCGTCCGTTACAGGCAATTCTTCTCGGGGCGTTTGCAGCTTCCGGGTGCGTGCATCACACCGCCCACGGGCCGGCACCTGTACAGGTCAATCCGACGTGGGCCGTACTTGCTGCCTCGAATGCCAGGCAGATCAACATGTTCGGAGACCTTCCAGACGGCACGGTCCCGAGCTTCCATGCAAGGGCGACCGTCTCCCTTCAACGCCACACCTTCAGTGAGGTGGGTCGAGATTTCGACCCAGACCTTGACGCCCAAGGCCGGCGCATCGTCTTCGCGTCCACCCGTCACCACGTGCGTCCGGCGCTCTATATGAAGCGGCACAACGGGGTCACGGTGACGCAGCTCACGTCCGATCCGGCGTCCGACGTCCAGCCGATGTTCAGTCCCGACGGCACCAAGATCGCGTTTGCGAGCGACCGGGCGGGAAGCTGGGATATCTGGGTCATGGACCTCACAGGTGGACCGCCGGTCCAGGTCACGACCAGGGATGCGGACGAGGTCCACCCCTCCTGGTCGCCGGACGGAACGCAGTTGGTGTTTTGCAGCCTTTCCGTGCTCAGCGGGCAGTGGGAGCTTTGGCTGGCGGATGCGACGAGGCGTGCGGGCAAGCGGTTCATCGGTTTCGGCCTTTTTCCGGAATGGTCTCCGGTGGAAGACACGATCGTGTTTCAGCGGGCGCGCGAGCAGGGAGATCGTCGATTCAGCATCTGGACGATTTCCCTGGTGGACGGTGAGCCGGGCTATCCGACGGAAATCGCCTCGAGCGGCCAAAACGCCTTGATCCTTCCATCGTGGAGCCCGGACGGGCGGCAACTCACGTACACGTCGAGTGCGGTCCTGACCTCTTCGCGGTCAAACGGCATGGGTACCGATAATGGCCCGTTTGACATCTGGGTGGTCAACGCCGACGGGACGGGGAATGTTCGATTGACCGATGGCGCGACAAGAAACTTCGGACCGACCTTCGGACCGGGTTCTCGCGTGTTCTTTGCGAGCGATCGGACTGGATTCGAGAACATTTGGTCGTTGGTTTCGGCCGGAGCAGGGTCCGATTTTCCCTTCGACGACTCTTTGTCAGCGGACGGTGCCGAAAAGAACGGATCGCAGACGCTTGTAAAGGTACGAACGGCCTCCGACAAGGACGGGTTGTAGGTTGTGAGGATTTCGCCTGATTCAGACAAAAGGGTCCGCGCAAAAAAGACGATGAACCCACTGTCTCAGGTTGTCATGGGCAGGTTTCATGGCTGACCGCCGCACGACGCGGAGCGGGTGTGGGCAGGATAATGTGAGGGCAACAGGTCAGGATGACCGGTCATAGCTCTTTGAAACGCAGGGAATGGAGCGTCATCGGACTCGTCGCGATTGCGACGGTGTTGGGTGGGTGCCGTGCCGCAAGACGGACCGAACCGGTTCCCGTCTTCGCCGGCGCGTACGGACCGATGACGATTGCAGTCGCGCCGGCCGTGAACCTCAGTGGTTCGTCGGACTTCGACCCGGCCCGCTTCGCGGACTTGATGGCGAGCGAGCTGGGGCATGCGGCGGGCATCCGGGTGATTCCGGTCAGCCGGGTGTTGGGTGTGTTTGCGGCGCAGGGCGTCGACAGCGTTCAGTCGATGACGCACGCGTTGGAGTTGGTGACGCTGTTGGGTGCGGATGCGATTCTCGTTTTTTCGGTGAATGAATATGATCCGTTTGAGCCGCCAAGCATCGGAATCACCGCTCAACTGTACGGCGTCGAACCTCGGTCGGGCGTCGGGCGGTTGGATCCGATCGAGCTCGCGCGTCAAACGACGCTCCGTGCGAAGCGTGGCGGGCTTCACCCTCGGGGACTCCTGGCTGAGACACAGCGGGTGTTCGACGCGTCGCACGATTCCGTCGTCGCAGAGATTCGCGAGTTTGCTTCGCGCCGCGACGCCGATGCTAGCCCCTACGGATGGCGAAAATATGTTGTCAGTCAGCAGGCGTTCATCCGGTTCTGCTGTCACGCTACGATTTCAGAGTTGCTGCAAGGGCAGCGGAATCTCCCGGCGTCCGACACGAAACAGTCGGAACAGAAGGTAAGAAGCCATGGTGATTCGGCAGCTCTCGCTGGTAAAGGGTGAAGAACGATTTGTGTTCCGGTATCAGGTGGGGCACGAGGCCAATGTGATAGACGCGTTTGCGTCACTCGCTGCAGACCATCGAAGTCAGTTCGATTGGTTTGACGCGGCCGTGCTCAGCTACCAGATGGGTCGAAGGCTAGAGATGGAACTCGACAAGATCGCCACTTATACCACGGATTAGGGCGGTGACCGCCTCCAAAACCAGGCCTATGATCAGGTAGTCGTAGGTAGATTTCGCCGACGGGTAACGAGCGATCATGAGAGAGAATTCCTTGATTGAAGAGTTCCTGAATTATCTCCGCTTCGAGAGGCATTTCTCTCCACATACGGCGAAGTGCTACTCCGCCGACCTGGGGCAGTTTTGCAAGTTTCTGCTGGGCGACGGACCGACGTCGAGCGCCGGGCAACCGTTCGGTGGTGTGTCGCCGACGGCGCCCGTACAGGTCGGTTCCGCCGGTTCGGCTGGGGCGACAGTGCCCGTCGGAACCGTGGTGCTCTCGGAGACGAACGTTGACCAGAGGCTCCGGCGTGTAACGGTCGAGGACATCAAGTCGTTCCTGGCGTTTCTCGGAACGCTGAACTACTCGAAGTCCACCGTGGCTCGCAAGCTGGCAACGCTGCGCAGCTTCTACAAATTCTGCGTACGCCGTAACTACGTCACCGTGCATCCGCTTACGACGATTCGTACGCCGAAGCAGGAGAAGCGGTTGCCGAAGTTCATGGATCTCGACCAGGTCAACAAGCTTCTCTCCACCCCGGACGCCAATACCTTGCTCGGCTCTCGGGACCGTGCGATGCTGGAGGTTCTGTTCTCGACCGGTGTTCGCGTCAGCGAACTCGTCGATCTGAATTTCGCGGACGTGCAGTTCGAGGGCCAAACGATTCGCGTTCGGGGTAAAGGCAAGAAGCAGCGCACGGCTCCGATCGGTCCGACCGCAATTGCCGCCCTTCAGCAGTATATCGAGTTGCGCCGTACCGACTCCCGCGCGGCCACGTTCGACCAGGAGGCGCTGTTCGTCAACAAGCACGGCCAGCGGCTCAGCACGCGAAGCGTTCGTCGCAAGCTCGATAAGTATCTGAGCGAGGCCGGTCTGGATTCCTCGATCAGCCCGCACACGCTGCGTCACAGTTTCGCCACGCACATGCTCAACAACGGAGCCGACCTGCGCAGCGTGCAAGAGCTGCTGGGGCACCAGTCGCTCTCCACGACGCAGGTATACACGCACCTGACGACACCGAGGTTGAAGGCCGCATACGACGATTCGCACCCGCGGGCCTAGCGGGTCACTTGCCGATGCAGAAACTCGCGAAGACCTGACCGAGCAGGTCTTCGGTCGTGACGTCGCCGGAAACGGTTCCGAGTCGGTCGAGGGCGTCGCGCAGCTCAAACGCTACGAGCTCGGCGCAGTCGGCGGTTTGCTCAGCCGATCGCGCCAGGGCCGATGCCCGGGCGATGGCACTGATCGCGCCCTGAACCGCCTCCCGCTGTCGTTCGGTAATCAGTACCGATTCACCCAGCGTCGTCCCGCCCGTCCGAGCCACCGCCTCCGTGAGCGCTCGTCGAAGCTCGTCGATGCCTGCCCCATCGAGCGCGCTCGTCACGCAGACCGGGCCGAGCCCGCAGCCTTCCAGTCGCTTCGATGCCTCCGCCGCCTGTTTCGGGGTTACGAGGTCACACTTGTTCGCCGCAATCAGGGTTCGGGGCACCGCAAGCCGGCGAATGCGCTCGACAAACCCCGCGTCAAAAGGAGCCGTCAGATCGAAGACCAGGCACACGGCGTCGACTCGCTCCGCCGCCGCCAGCGCGCCCTCCCGCGCCAGCGCCGTGATTTCGTCCAAGCAGTCGTCGACACCGGCCGAATCGAGAAGAATGGCTTCGCCCCGGTCGAGACGAATGGGAGCCGATAGGACGTCCCGCGTGGTCCCGGCCGCGGCCGCACAGATCGCCCGTCGCGTGCCGCTGAGCCGGTTCATCAGGGAGCTCTTTCCGGCGTTCGGCGGACCCAGCATCAAAATGTGTGGCAGAACGTCGAAACGCTCCAGGCACGTCGCCGATTCGGAAAGGTGTCGTAGGCGCGACGCGATCGAGTCCAGCTTATCG
>JADFRH010000120.1 GCA_022561415.1 Planctomycetota bacterium | reverse complement strand
TTCGCCGTTCTCTCTCCGTTCTCCATTCTGGGATACGTTTTCGAGGTTCCCCTGGCGGCATTTTCCGTGGTTTACTGCTTGGCCGTCGTTGC
This sequence comes from Planctomycetota bacterium, assembly GCA_022561415.1. The sequence continues at coordinate 7,103 of JADFRH010000120.1, read as the reverse complement.
GGCGGTCGTCGAGATCACCCGTCGCAGATGGTGGGCGTCCATGGGTCGGATCTTCGTCCAGGGACTCTGCTTGGAAATGGTAATCGTCGGCGCGGACATGGCTGCGGGGGCGTTCCATGGATCGGCGCTCGTTGGCGATACCGTGACTCACCTCGCCCGAATTCGCGCGCTTATGGACCACGGCATGGGCAACCACAATCCGTTCGTTGGTTCGCCGCATACCTTCCCCATCTATCACACCAATTTGCTGCATGTGCTGCAGGCGTCATGTAGTCAATTGACGGGCGTGTCCCACATCAAGACGTGGTTTGTGAGCCTTGCATGGGCGAAGTTGGTCGTCGCGTCAGGATCATACGTAATGGTGTGGTGCGTGTTTGAGCGCCGCTGGGTGGCGTGGATCGGCGCTTTGCTGGCTGTAGCCTATCATGGGCCGATTTCGTTTCTTGTCTACCCGAACAAGCTTGCCCCGCTGTGGATTTGCGCCATCATGATCGGCTGGACCGTACGGGCCGGCGTGTATCCCGGCTCGTGGAACCGCCCGGTCTTGCTGGGCGCCGGGGCGTTGGTGCTCGGTCAGCTTCACGGACTCTACGCCGGTTTTGCCTGCGTAGCGCTGATTCCCGTACTTGCTTTTCTTGCCCTATACCGGTGGATTCGGAAGCGCGAACATCGTGGGTATGCCGCCTTGTGTGTCGTCGCCGTGTCAGTCGCCTTGCCGTTTCCGTTGATTACGCGGGCCATGTCTGCGCGCTCACCGACGATTGTTGGCGAAGCTGCGGTGGGTCTGTCGGAAGATCCTGCGTCGAACGCTAATGATGAACGTCGGTGGACCACGATGCCGGCGCAATCGGGTTGGGGCACGCTTGACGCGAGATTGCCGATACTTGTTGCGGGCGCGCTCCTCGCCTTGATGGGTCGGCGAAGAAACCAGTCGGCAATACTTTTGGCCATCGTCGGTACCGTCGCGCTCATCTTCTACGTACCACCGCTTTGTAGTGCGTTCATCGGATTGTTAGGTAAGCAGTGGATGCTCGGGAGAATGGGCTTCGTTCTTCATCTGGGACTTGTCGGGTTGGGGTTTGCCTCCTTGGCGCACGTACTGGAACCGCGCTTGCGATCAGCGTGGCTTCGCTCGATCGTTAGTGCATTGGTTCTCTTCGTGGGTGTATATGCGCTGTCATCGCGACCTGCGCCGTACAACTGGCCCACGTATTGGGCGAGTCTCACCGCAAGCAAGAAAGAACGAACCCTACAGCTTCGACGCATGATGGCGTTTGCTACGGTGTTCCAAAAACACATTCCGCGCGGTTCGACTGTGCTGGCCGACCCTTGGCGCGGGATGGTACTCACGGCGGTCCACGACTGCCGGATCGTAGCGCCGAAGAACAGTGGAAGCGGGATTCAAGACATACGGGCGCGGCTCGACGATGTGGAGACCATGCTGGCACCGAACACGCCCTGGGATACGCGCCGAAATCTTCTTCGCAAGTACGGCGTGACGCACTTCCTTCCAGGAAACTCGGGTTTTGCGTGGGCCAGAGGCCACGCGCGAACCACCGTCGTCTACGCGCCGGGAAAGTACTTGTTCACCCTCAACGTCGACTGACGTGAATTACGAATAGCGAATCAAGAATTCTGAATTCGCTTTTCTTACTTCTTACTTCTGCTACCATGGGCCGACATGCGCGATCGATCGATAGACGAATTTGAATCACTCTTCGAGCGGGCCTCGATCCCCGTGCTCGACATCGGCGACGTGTCGATCACCCGTATCTGCGCCGTGACCCGGAATAATGCCCTTGACGACTCGATTCTCGCTCTCGCCCGGTATCTCAAGGAGCGGTTCGACGCCACCGTCAATGTCCTGCATCCCTCCGGCGTCGACACGGGCTCCCTGCGCGACGCGGTCGAGCAATGCGGGTTCGCCTGGTCAGGCGATCCCTTCAGCTCCACGGCCGAGCTGGTCGGACAGATCAGCATCGGCAAGAGTCAACTCGTGCTCCTGCCCGAGCCGGAGGATGGGTCCGCCCGATCCGGCCCCGGCGTGCCGGGGGCTCTGCCAGTCGTCGACCTCGACGCGGTCGTCACCGGAACCACGCCGCCGATTTTGACGGTGCGCTCGCCGATCTCCGACCCCCGGGCCGTTTTCGGGAACATTCTACACGGCCTGACCGGCAACTTCCGCCAGACTCAGAATTTTGCGTACTCGTTCACGCTTGCCGAGGATCACGGCCGGCTCACGCTTCTGCACGCGATCGAAGACAGCGAGGTGCAAGATGTCCGGGACACGCTCCAGCTCTCGCCCGACATCGCCGAATCAGCCGGTGACGACCTGGTCGAGGCGCTCACCCATCACGGCGAGCGCTACCTCAAGGCGGTCGTGGCCGCGGCGCGAAAGCGCCCGTTCGACGTGAGCTATCGGCTTGCCGTCGGCGAGGTCGTTGCGCTGGTACAAGGCGAACTGAAGCGGGGCGACTACGGCCTGCTCGTGGTCGGATCACACACCGACGGGCACAGCCACGTATCGGCCGACGATTATCAACTCTTACATCAAGTGCGCGATATTCCCGTGCTGGCGCTGTAACATGGAGGTGACATCGCCTATGCCGAGCCTAAGCTCATTCGTCATGCTCGCATCCGGCGATGCGGGCGCCTCGGTCGCGGTGCCTGCCGGACAGACCTGGACCTTCGCGGCCATTCTCGGCGTTACACTCCTTCTGCTGGCGACCGAGAAGATTCAGAAGACGGTCCTGGTGCTCATGTCGGGGCTGGGGTGTCTGTTTCTGGCCGACTACTGGGGTTACTTCCCGCACGTAACCGGCCACCACCTGCCGGTCTACATCGAGATGATCGAGTGGGAGGTGATCGGCATCGTCATCGGCGCGACCGTGTTCGTCGAGATCGCGGCGCGAAGCGGCATCTTTACCTGGGTCAGCGTCAAGATGCTCAAGGCCAGCAAAGGCGATCCGTTCCGCCTGCTGATCTATCTGTCGGTGCTGACGGCCGTGTTCAGCGCGTTTCTCGACAACATCACCGCCATGATTATCATCGGCTCGCTCACCGTCGTCGCCTGCCGCAAGCTCGATCTCGACGCCACGCCGTTTCTGATAACCGAGGCGATCATGACCAACGTCGGCGGGCTGCTGACGCTGATTAGCTCGATCCCCAACATCATCGTGGGCAAGACGGCGGACATCAGCTACGTGAAATTTCTGATCGTGGCCGGTCCTTACACGGTTGTCGCGATCGCCATGAGCATGTGGATCGCCCGGCGGATGTTCGGCAAGACGGTCCAGCCGATCACCGACCCCGCAGAGAAAAAGCATAACCGCGAACTCGTCATGGCCTTCGACGAGTGGGAGACGGTGACCGATCGAAAGTTTTTCTACACGTCGATCGTCGCGGTGATCGTGGTGATTCTGGCGTTTGCACTCAAGGCCGAGATTCCGATCCTGCGAAACTTCGGCATCGAAATCGTCGCGATGGGGGCGGCCGTGGTCATGCTGTTGCTTCACGCCAAGGACGTCGAGCACGACCTCGACAACGTCGAGTGGTCGCTCGTGTTTTTCTTCGTCGGCCTGTTCATCATCATCGGCGTCATGGAAAAGGCGGGCGTGTTGATGATGATCGGGGGACTGCTCAACTGGCTCACCGCGACCACCGGCAACATCGGTCTGATGTGGTGTACGGCCGGGTTCTCTTCGATCACCGACAACATTCCCTTGGCCGCGATGCTCGCCAAGATCTTCGGTCCGACCCCTGAGGCCGCCGCCGCTCTGCCACCGGTGCAGTGGTGGGCCGTCGTGTTCGGCGCCAACCTCGGCGGCAACATCACGCCGATCGGCTCCGCCAGCACCGTCGTCGCCTGTACCATCATGAAGAAGCACGGCCTGAAGGTGACCTTCCTCGGCTTCGTCAAGGTCGGCGCCGTTTTCGCCGTAGCCCAACTAGCCCTGGCCAGCGGGTATTTGCTGATTTTGCAGGCGATATTGTAGAGCGGGTGCCCCATTCTTCGCCTCCGGCGAAGGCTGGGGGACGGACGAACAAGTCAGCGCGCCGCTGGTGCGATCCCGGCGCGCCGGGATTCTCGCATCTCTTCTCTTGGAAATCCTTTCCCTTCTATTCGATCGCGGCGGCGTCGCGGTGATTGCATGCACGGAATCGCCGAGCGACTGAATGCGTATGGGAATCTGCGAAAACTGGTGCCGAGAAAGGATTCTCGGCACAGCCGATCTTGCGCAAGGACGGGGGACGGATGCCCTATTTCGCGGGGAACAGCGCCTCCAACAGGTCGTCGGTTCGGTTCTGCCAGCTTGACCAGCCGGTGCCGTCGTTGGCCTCGCCGCCGGCGAGCGTATAGCCCTTGTCGCGAAGGGTCTCGGCGAAATGCCGGTTGTTCGCGGCCTGATCCCACGCCTCGCGTGAGCTGCGCAGGTCGTACTTGCCCCAGTCGAGGTAAATCGAGAGCGGTTTTTCGGACGCCGTTGTCAACAGCGTATCGAATGCCTTCTCGAGCGGGCCGAATTCGAATGTCGACTGGCAGCCAACCTTCCCCATCAGGTCGGGGCGGGCGAATGAGCATGTGAGCGCCAAAACTCCGCCGAAGCCCATGCCGATGTTCGCGCGAGCCTCCGCGGACGTCTTTGTGCGGTAGTTGCCATCGATGAACGGGATCAGCTCCTCCGCCACCATCTTTGCGTACTTGGTCGCGGGGCCGCGCGACTGGTAGTCGATGAACACAGCGACAAGTGGCGCCACCCGCTTTCCGATCAGATTGTCCAGCGCCGTGGGAAGTCTTCCCCGCTCGATCGCGTCGCTGCCCCCGTGGACATAGGCCACCGGGTAGCGCTCGCCGCTCGTGTCGTATCCATGTGGCAGGTAGACCTTGAGCTTGACGGTGCCTTTGACCATCTTGCCTTCCACCTCGGTTTCGAGCACCGTGCTCTCGAGTTCTTTCTCTTCGAGCCGGCCTCGGCGTGATGCCGTTGCCTCCGTGAGATGGGTCGGCGCCTTCCAGTCGGGCATGGCGAGCCAGGACATCTCCATCGAACCGCCACGGAAGGACATCTCCATTTCCTGCTTGTAGATTTTGGTCGTCGTTTTTCTCGTGTTCAACGGGTCGAGGATCTGCTCATAGTCCTTGACGAACACGTAGTTGACGCGGGCGTCGGGCTCGAGCGGCGTGGAATAATAGAACAGGTCGGTGCCGGCGACACGGGTCATCGTCCGCTCCTGCCGCGCGCCGATGACGTCGCCGGCGACGGCCAGGTCGTCCGCCTTCCCGCGATAGATGAAGTGAACCAACGTGCGATCGTCGACAAACGGCATTTGATCGATGCCGGCCATGAATCGGTCGACCACGGCCTTCTTGTTGGACGAGGCGTTGACCTCGTTAAGGAATCGTCCGAATCGTGATTTCGTTGGCTTCGGCTCCTTCCGGACAATTCGTTGCCCAGCCGGTAAGCCCGCCGTGATATCCACGCGGGCGAGTTCGTTCATGCTTCGAGAGTAGATGCTTCCGTTGGCGAAGCTTGGTGGTGTCCAGGAAAGGTCGTCGAACAGCGCCAGACGGGCGAGCTCTTCGTAGCCCTCCGGTGACGCATGCGCAACATGCAGACTGCCTTGCTTGGCCTGTACGATCAGGTGACCATCGACAACGATCGTGAAGCCGTCCCCGGGCTGGCGCGATCGCCAGACCCGTTCGCCGGTCTTCGCATCGACACAGGTCAGCACGCGACTGCTGTACCCATACACGTGGCCGTCGTGGTAGACCGAACAATTGTAACTCTTGCGGATCGACTTACTATTCCAGACCTGTTTGCCGGTGGCCGAGCCATCCTGAAACGACAACTCGAGGACGGACGAGGTCTCATCCTTGTAGGAGAGAAAGAGTCGGTTGTCGGCGACCGGCAGCGGGCTCACGCTGGCAATGCCCATCGCCGAGCCCTCGCCGCCGTGTTCGTGCTCCCAGAGGACGGAGCCGCTTCGCGCATCGATTCCGAGGAGCTTTTCCTTGCCGACCGCGACGACCTGCCTGCGCCCGTTTGCTCTCCAGATAATCGGTGACTGATAGGAAACGGCATCGGTTCCGATGGCCCACAGCCGCTTTCCGGTCGCGGGATCGAATCCCGCCACCGCTCCTGTATCGCCACCAAGCTGTACGACGATCACTCCGTCCACCAGAATCGGTGACGTGGCAAATCCGTAATGCGGCTTGGGCGCCCCGTGGTCGTCCTTGAGATGCGTGGACCAGAGCTTGCTCCCCGACCTCAGATTGACCGCTTGCAGACTGCCGAACGCGCTCAGCATGATGACCCGTTCGCCCACAATGAGGGGAGTCGAAATCGGACCGGTGTGCGAGCCGTCGTGACCGGTATAGGTCGGGCCGATCTCGTAGCGCCATTGCTCTGCGCCGGTCGCGGCGTCGAATGCCGCAAGCACGTCGGACTCACCGGCCGAGAACGCCGTAATGACGTGATCGCCCACGACCGCGACGCCTGAGTACCCGCTGCCGAGGGGACGCTTCCACTTGGTCTTGAGGCTAAAGCCCTGGCGCCCTGAGAAGATCGTCGTGTTCGCAGTCGAGCCTTGGCCGTCGGCGCCACGGAAGCCGGGCCAATCGTTGCTGCCGGATTTCGATGCCCCAAGCGCGCCATGAACGAAACACAGCGACAGGGCTACGACAAGGGTGCCACCGGCGATCCTGCAAGCAGGCTTTGCCTGTCGGTACGGTCGTGAAGACGCACAGCTCAGCATAGATTTTCTCCCTGTAGGACTATGTGCCGGCGGGTCGTAAGCCTATCGAAGACAGGATAGCGCGGCATGAGGAGAGCCGCGAATGGACCCTGACAGACTGCACCATGCAACATTGCCTACCAAGGAGAATACAGGAAAAGCATACGCCGCGTCAACGCGCGGCGCGCGGTGACGCGACGACGGCCCGCGAGATCCTGCAACGCGTGGAGGCGCGCGGACCCACGCGCCCGTCTTCGTGGTACGCGCTGGGGCTCGCGTACGAAGAGACGGGTGACGTGTCGCTCGCGCAATCTGCATTTCACAGGGCACTCGAAGCTGGGGACTTCCCCGATGCCGCGGACGCAACG
>JADFRH010000119.1 GCA_022561415.1 Planctomycetota bacterium | reverse complement strand
AACGTGCCGACTTGGACGGCACCAACATTGAGTTGCTCGTCAATGCCGGTGGAACGCCACGCGACGTCGCTCTCGACCTTGCGGCACAGAAGCTCTATTGGATTGAAGCGGCTGGTGCGGGCATAAGGCGATGCGATCTTGACGGCAGCAGCATCGAGACGGTCTACGATCTAAACGGATCCCAAGGCTCGGGTATTTCGATCGATTGGGTCGACGGCAAGGTCTATTGGATCAATTCTTCGGGTGTTCATCACGTCAACTTGGACGGCAGTTCACTCAATCTCTTCTTCCTGGCGGATAACGGCTTCGCGCGTGACCTCGATCTCGAACGCACAAGTGGCCACGTGTATTGGGCGAACCAGCAGTTTCAGTTTATTGCGGAGGCGACCATCCCCGGGGGCATTCGCACGAACGAAACATTCGTCTTGGGATGCCAGCCGAATGGTGTGGCCGTCGATCCCGCAACGCAATTCCTATTCTGGACCTGCACGTCGCCCATCGGCGTCGGGCGCGGACTAACGGACTGGAGTGACCTGACCACGATCATCGCCCAACCGGGCAGCGAGCCGTTGGGCATCGCGATCGGTCCGCTACCGGTTCCATTCGTAGACGTACCCACCGTTTCCCAGTGGGGAGTCGTCGTGATGGCGTGCCTTCTATTGGGCGTCGGAGCGAATTTGGTCCGGCGCGGGCGCGTCCACGAATCATCTCGGTAGAAACTCTATAGGTGTGCGGAGCCACATCTTCGCAGCGCCTACGCCACCGCTTGCAGGAGCTTCATGCACAGCAGTCCGGCGTAGGTGCCCAGGACGTAGCCGGCGATGGCGAGCAGGGCGCCGACCGGGGCGAGCGATGGATGAAACGCCGACGCCACAACCGGGGCACTGGCCGCCCCGCCGATGTTGGCCTGAGAGCCGACGGCCACGAAGAAGATGGGCGCTTTGATCAGCTTGCCAACAGTCAACAAGACAATTATGTGAATCACGATCCAGATGGCACCGGCCATCAGAAAGCCCGGCGCGTCTAGGATCTTCCGAAAGTCGGCTGAAGCACCGATGCAGGCGACCAGCAGGTAGATCATCACCGTGCCGATCTTTGACGCGCCGGCGCCTTCGAGATTGCGCACCTTCGTGAACGAAAGTGCGACGCCCACCGACGTCACAAGAATATACTTCCAGCTCGTGGCTGAAATGAGCACGTTGTCACCCGTTTTGATCTCGGGCAGGCGCCCGCCGATGTCAAAGGCAAGCCAGCTCGCCCCGAATCCAAGCGCGAGGATCATCATCAAGTCGGGAAGCGTCGGAATCCGGTTGACCTTCTCCTGGAAAGCGGTCATCCGCCGCTTCAAATCGTCGATGGCGTCGGTGTTAGCGCCGGTCTTGCGATCAATCGCCACCTGATTGGCGGCGAAGTAAAGAAGTACGCCCATCCAGACGTTGGCCAGGAAGACGTCGGGGATGACCATGAGTGCTATCATCTGGTCACTGGCTTCTGCGATGTCGCCGAGGGCGACGAAGTTGGCCCCGCCGCCGATCCAGCTTCCGCACAGCGCGGTCATGCCGCGCCAGGCATCTTCCGGCAGCATGCCTTTGCAGATCATGAGCGAGATCGGCCCGCCGATGACGACGCCGAACGTCCCGGCCAGCATCATGATCACGGCCTTGGGTCCCAGGCGAATGATCCCCGGCACATCGAGTGCAATCACGAGCAGGAACAACGAAGCCGGTAAGACGAACGCCTTGATCCAATCGTAGAGCGGGGCTTCTTCGGGAATCACACCGAACGTGGTCAACGTCGTGGGAATGAAATAACAGAAAATGAGCGACGGGATGACCTTGAAGATCCGCCCGATGATCGGGTGCTCAGTCGCCCAGAAGATGCCGGCCAGGCAGGCGAGCAGCACCGCAAGAATGCCGGCCTCGTGCTGAATCATGGGGACATGTTTGGAAACCTCCCCCGACGTTTGAGCGAGTAGCAACCCGACCATGCGAGAGTGATAGCCGATGCGCGCGGTGTCGTCTACTGCAACGCCGCGGGAGGATTGTCGACGCGGGGCAGCCGGGCACTACTCATGCACGATCGGCTCGAGGAGTCTTGCATAGCGCTCGTCAAGAGCGGCGGCCTGTCGGAAGTGACGCGAGGCTTCCACCGTTAAGTCCGCGTTCGCAAGAAGCCGGCCGAGGTTGAAATGGGCGTCGGCGCTGCGTGGATCAATGGCGATCGCTCTCTCGAACTGCACTCGGGCCTCGGCGCGTTGACCCATGCGCAGCAGAGCGAAGCCGAGATTATTGCACAGCGCAGCATCATCGTGGGTGATGGTCAGCGCGGTCTCGTAATGCGGGACCGCTTCCGTGAAACGACCGAGATGAGCGAGGATCGTTCCGAGATTGTAATAGGCCCCCGCGACGCCCGGGTCGAGGCGGATCGACTCCTCCAACTCCGCGACCGCTTCATCGAAGCGACCGAGTTCGGCCAGCGAGCTTCCCAGTTCGGCGCGAACGCCCGCCAGATGAGGATCGCGTTCGATCACCCGTCGCGCGTAGACAATCAACTCTTCAGGGCGATGGAACTCCGCAGCGAGCGCCATGAGCGCCCGCTCCACGCGTTCGTTGGACATCAGCCCCCACATGTCGGCCGTCCTCAAGTGTGACCAGGCATCCGAATCCGATCCGCCGGCCCTCGCTTGGGTCAGACCGAAAAACTCGTGGTAGCGGACAAACGCACTGTGCCCCACCAATGCGGCGAGAAGCGGCACACATGCCACGAACACGCGCCCGCCGATCGTCAGCCGCCCGCCTTGTTTCACCCGAACCGAGGCAACGGTCAGGTTGGTGCGGCTCTTCAGGCGCAGCGCCGAGATGGTCAGGTAGGCGATGATCCCACCCAGTGCGAGAGACAGCAGGAAGGGAACCCGGCTGTAGAGCCCCCGGAAGGAAAACAACACAACGAGAAACACGACTCCGATGAGCAACTCCTCGCCGAGCGAAAAATCGTACTTGAGGCTTCCGAATCGCCCGTCGCTGGAGATCGATCGAAACAATGACGGTTTGGTGAAGGTGTACGAGAGCGCTTGCTGAGGACACGCGGCCACGCAATCGAGATCCTTCAGGCAAGCGGGATTCACGATCATGCCGTGCTGTTTGACCTCTTCGTGGACACGAATGCCGCTGGTGCAGGCGGCCGTGCAGGTTCCGCACTGTTTGCACTTGTCCGAAACACGGATGCGCCCCGGTGCAAACCGGTCGGCCAGCGCGAAAATCGCGCCATACGGACATACATACGTGCAGAACGTCCGCGATCCGAGTAGATAGACGATCGCAAACCCGCACACGATGAAGGTAACAACGATCACTCCGGCCGAGGGAAGGTTGCGCCAGAAGTTGTCCGTGACCAACGACGCCCAGCCGTCACGGTCGGTGGCGAAGTGAAACGACGGAAACGCCCGGCTGTGCCAGGTGCGCACGATCTGCGGCCAGACAAACATGTAGAACGCCGTAAGCGGCGGAACGAGAAGCAACAAGCGCGATCGTATCGGCTTGCGACGAATGCCCAGCCGCCGCAGCAGCCACGCGCATGCATCCTGAAGCACCAGGATGTGGCAGGCCCAGGAACAGAAAAACCGCCCGAAGATAAGCGTACCCAAAACGAGAACGCACATGAACAGGAAGCCGGCCGTGACAATGCCCAGCTCGAGTGTGTACATGACCTCGTTCAGTTCGAGTGGTGCGAGCGTCGTGCCGGCGAGTTTCCAGTGGATGATGTGGATCGCGAAGACGACGTAGACCAAGGACAGCGAAAGGGCGCGCCAGCGCGCGAACGATCGTCTGGGCCTGGGCGTGCCGCCCGGGAATGGCGGTGCCTCTTCCGTCGCGTTTTTCTCGCGAAGTCGAGCGGGCATCGTGCGTGTCCGGAGTCGAATTACCGTGCGGTGCAGGGCCGCAAAGCCGGGTATGCGCCGCACGCTTATATCGTATCGCCCGGCCACGACGCATTCAACATCGCGAGCTTCCACCGGAGGGAAATCGGCTATCGGAACCTGCGCCGAAACCGACACCGCTTGGACCGCCGTTTCTTATCGGCCATCGCCCCAGGTCCGGAAACGGGAGTGGGTCATCAGCGCCTCGGTCGCTTCGGTTGCCATTGTAAGTTGCCGATCGAGGAACTGACGTTACCCAATGGCGACGCGGCGGACACTCAGGCGCGCGGATGTTGTCGGGTCGGCTGGGGTTCACGGCGAGTCTCTCAATGTCGCAGTCCGGTTATGACAAATCGAATGCTTCAAGGGAGAGTTCCGCAACCGACGTGGTTGACGCGTTGTTGAAACAGAAAGCGCGCGGAGAATCCGGGCTCGCTGCGCGCCGCCACGTTCGCAAGCGATGGACCGTCGAGATCCAGGTCAGAATTGAAGAAACCGTTGAGCTGCACAAGACCAGTCGCGAGCTTCGCGTCACCACCCAGGATCTGTCCCGTGGCGGCTTCAGTTTCCTCTGTCGTCACTTTGTTTACCCTGGTTCACAAGTTTGGGCTCGGATCACGTCGCTGCCGGGAAACCCGGTGCTGATGGGAACCGTCGCGAACTGCAGCTACGCCGGCGCCGGAAAACATCGCGTCGGGGTCAAGCTCCTGGGGTTGAATACGTAGCCTCCCGAACATGCACTCGTCGTGCGTGAACGCCCCAGACGTGGTGGGACAGGCTGGCCGTCCATGGCCGCGGTGACACCAAAGCTGTCACTTTGCCCAGGTTCGCAATCATACGCTGGCGTCGTCGCGCGATTCCGGCTACACTACCCGCGCGGTCCCTTTACGATGCGAGGCGCCATGGCTTGCCCGGATGTTGACGTCGTCCTTTCGGACATTGCACGCACCTACCTCCGACTTCACCTGACCACGGACATCGGTCCCATACGGCTGCGCAGACTCAAAGAACACTTCGGCACGCTCGACGCCGTCTCGGAGGCGTCCTTGACGCAGCTCGAACGCGTCAAGAGCGTCGGGCGACAGGTGGCCGAGTCGATCTTTCGCTCACGCAGCAACGGCGCCGTGGATGAAGAAGTCGCGCGGGCGGCGAAGCTCGGCCTACGTATCATCTGCCTAGAAGACGACGAGTATCCCCGCCCACTTCTTCACACGCCCGACCCGCCCCCGTGCCTCTACATGCGCGGCCGCTGGGAGCCGACGGACAGCGTGGCCATCGCCATCGTGGGAACGCGGCGCTGTTCGCAGTATGGCCGCGAGCAGGCACTGCGTTTCGGCGAGATGCTCGGCGCCGCGGGTTTCACGATCGTGTCGGGTCTGGCGCGCGGCGTTGACGGCTATGCCCATCGCGGGGCGCTTCAAGGCGGCGGGCGCACGGTGGCCGTGCTGGGATGTGGACTCTCTTCCATCTATCCGGCCGAGCACGCAACACTGGCCGACGAGATCGCCGGCGCCGGAGCGATCGTCACCGAGATGCCCATCGAGGTCGGTCCGGAAGCGAAGAACTTTCCCAAGCGCAATCGCATCATTGCCGGGCTGTCGCTCGGGGTCATTATTATCGAAGCCGGCAAGAAGAGTGGTGCGCTCATTACGGCGCGACTGGCCAATGAATACAACCGCGAGGTGTTTGCACTTCCCGGCCGGGTGGATCACCCCCAGCACACGGCCGGCACCCACGCTCTCATTCGCGACGGCGGTGCTAAGCTGATCACCTGCCTTGCAGACGTGCTCGATGAACTGCAGGACGTGGGTGAGATCATGCGCCGCGAGACGGATGGTTCTACCGGCGACGCAGACGTCGGCTGCACTCAACACGGCGCGCCGATCCCCAAGCTCAGTCCGCAGGAACAGTCGGTATGGGATGCAATCACTGCCGGCGCCGAAGACACCGACGCCATTGTGTCCGGCACACCACTGGAGACTGCACAAGTCATGGCGTCACTGACCTCACTGCAAATCAAAGGAATCCTCCGCCAACTCCCCAACGGAAAATTCACCCGGCGCGGCTAGCGTTTTCCCCTCGTGTACGCCTGTCAAGGCCCGCAGACACCTTGACGAGGGCAATAATATACTTGACTCATCGCGTTACTGTGGTACACTTGAAGCATGAACGATACAAAGTCGCATCCTGACACGCTCATGGAAGCCGTACGATACTTCGCCGATCCTGATGTTTGCCATAGCTACATGGTGTTGCTTAAGTGGCCGGATGGCGTAGTAGCCTGTCCCAAGTGTCGAGGCGACAAAGTAGGCGAGATCAAGAGTCGTCGCATGTTCCAATGCAAAGCGAAAGATTGTCGCAAACAATTTAGCACGCGCGTAGGAACGGTTTTCGAGGATTCTCCGCTCGGTCTCGACAAGTGGTTCGTAGCAGCGTGGTCAATCGCAAACTGTAAGAACGGGATTTCGAGTCACGAGCTTGGGCGAGCGATTGGAATCACTCAGAAAAGCGCATGGTTTATGCTTCATCGTCTTCGTGTAGCTATGAGAACACCGACGTTTCGCAAGATAAGAGGTGAGGTCGAAAGCGACGAAACTTTCGTGGGTGGTAAATTGAGGAATATGCACAAGAGCAAACGGACAAAGGTTAAGAAGGGAACCGGATGGATAGGGAAACAGATTGTCCACGGCCTCTTGGAGCGCGGCTCTCATGTGCGCGTCAACGTCATCGGGAACACTCGCCGATCCACGTTGCATGAGGCTGTGTATAAGAACGTAAATCCTGGAGCATCGGTCTATACCGATGCGTTACCTTCGTACGTCGGGCTCTCTTCCGATTACGTCCACAAGATGATCGACCATGCGAAGGAATACGTTCGGGGTCGCGTTCACACGAACGGGCTGGAAAATTTCTGGAGCTTGTTGAAGAGATCGATCAGGGGCTGTTATGTCTGGGTCTCGCCGGAGCATTTGCAGGCGTACCTGGACGAACAGGCCCGCCGTTATAATCGGCGCAAAATGACCGATGGCGAGCGATTCCGCGACATCCTACGTAACGTTGTGGGTAATCGGCTAACCTACGCTATACTCAAGGAGCGCACAGTTTGCGCCTGAACGACTTGACAACCGTAACCGATGAGGTACAAAGAAGGCGGGCCGGGGGCGTAAGCCCCCCCGGCAACCCGCAAAGAGAAGCTGGAATCTGGCCTAGCGGGCTTGCTTACAAGAACCAGCTAGGTGACAGCTCAGGGCGGGCACGGTGGTGAGCCAGCAAAGTTCAGCCACCGTGACCGTCTTTTTTATTTCACGACCGCCCTGCCGGCCTTCGATCTATCATAAATCACCTCCCTGTGAATTCTTGAGGGTGTCACG
>JADFRH010000118.1 GCA_022561415.1 Planctomycetota bacterium | reverse complement strand
CGAACGCCGGCCTTCGGAGCCAACCTTGACTACTAAACGGCTCCGGCCATTCATCTGAACTATGCTCAAGACTTTCTGGCGCACTTTTTGTATCGCAGGCCTCACCCTCAGCGCCGGCGCGTGGGCGGGCACGTATTGGCTCGCCGCGACCCGAAGCCCTCATGCGACGTGCGTTACGTTCGGCTACTCGCGACCTGATAAGTGGCTCGTCAATGCGATGATCTATCCCGACGGGTTCGTGCTCGTTCGGCGCTTTTCCCCCAACCTGAGCTACCGCGTGGGACTGTACGGCAAGACCAGTGACGCGAACGCATCCCACGCCCTGTCGCTACGCTCGCTTCGCCCGGCGTCGCTCCGGAGACCACCGCGAGGCGTGTCGGGGTTTCTGTTCCATCTGTCCCTACCAATCACCGTGTTTGTCGGCCTGGCGGGTCAATCGGTCGCTTATCCGATCTGGCGCCGACGACGACGGCATAAGCGTGGGCTCTGCTTGGCATGTGGCTACGACATGCGCGGCGCGACTTCCACCACCTGCACCGAGTGCGGCCGCGTCAACGACCACATCACGGAGGTTTCATCCGACCCGTCTTCAGATTCACCCGTCGGCGACTCGGAATCGTAAGTCGAAGTCAGAGCACCGGGCGCAAGCCCGGTGACCGTCGCGCGGCGAGCCTTGGGCCAGTGCGCGGTCATGGCATGACCGTAGGCTCGCGCCTACGGCTCTGACCGGTAAGTCGGCGGCGTCTGTTGTCGGTCGCGATTGGGCAGCTATCCCACAGCGCCGTCCGACGTTACGATTGATGGCATGCCCGAGGAAGTGACACCGAACACGCGGAGTGGGCCAGGCACATGGCCGATCGAGTTCGCGCTCAAGGATGGTCGGCGGGCCACGATCCGCCGGCTCGTCGAGGACGACGCCGAGGCTGCGTGCGAGGTTTTTCCCAAGACGCACGGGGAGAGCGACTTCCTGATGTACATGCCGGGCGAGTTCGACTTGAGCGTCGAGCAGGAACGCGAGTGGATACGCGAGCGCGCCGGGAACGAAAACTGCCTGTTGCTGACCGTCGAATGTGACGGGCGGCTCGTGGCGTTCGCCGGGGCCGAGCCCTCCAAGTTCAAACGGCAACAGCACCACGCCGAGCTCGGCATTACCGTGGTCAAGGAGTTCTGGGGGCAGGGGCTGGGGCGGAGGCTCTCCGAGTGCATCATCGCGTGGGCGGCGGCCCGCGGCCTGCGAAAGCTCTATCTTCGCGTCCATGACGACAACCAGCGGGCGATCGCACTCTATCAATCTCTCGGGTTCGTCGAGGAGGGGCGGCTCAAAGAGGACATGCTCCGCGCCGACGGGCATTACACCGATGTGATCGTCATGGCGAAGCACTTCCGCCGCGCCTAAGGCTGACCAGCACGTAGAATCCGATCGCGCCCATAATCCGCGGCGATTTCGTAAACGGGAGGGGCGAGCCTCTCACGGCTGCTCCTCCTCTTTCTCCAATCTCTCCTCTACGGTGCCCAAGACGTCGAGAGCGGTTAGCGCCTGGGATATTCCTCTTTGCGCCTTTTCCGATCCGGGGTCCAGGGAAAGCGCGTCCTGGTAGGCGTTGATGGAATCGTCAAAACGATTCAGGAAGTAGAGATTCTCCCCCAGATTGAGAAACGCCAAGGCCTTGGTCTCGCGGAAGTACGGCGTGTCCTTGACGAGCGGGCTGAGGTAGAGAGCGCTATAGTACATCTCGACCGCCGCTTCGAACTTGCGCTGTATGTGCAGCGTATCGGCGAGGTGCAATCTCGCGTTGAAGCGCAGCGGGGGCACCAGTCCGAAACTGGTGAGCATCTTGATGATCGAGTCGTCCGGCACGGCGTTGCCGTCTGCCAGCCAGCGCGCTTTTTGGAACTGCGCCTCCGCTGCGGGGAACTTGTAATTCTTCCAATAAAGGTTGCCGAGACTGAAGTGAGCCACCGCAGAACGGGGATCGTGCCTTAGCGCATTGAGAAAGTGATCTTTTCTCTTGGTGCGCTCCGCGAAGGGCGTCGCGGCGCCGAGCAACTCATGCGCCCGGCTCATATCGGGCCTGATCTTCAGAATGGAGTTGCACATCATCACCACACCGTTGCGGTTCCCTTGCGCGAACAAATCCCTCGCCATCAAGAGCATGTCATGGATACGAATAAAGTCCTTCGGATCCTCCATGCCGGTCTCGAACGTGATCGCCTCGGCACCTCCTGAATATGCTTCGCCCTTTTCCGAAGTGCGAATCGTGCCCGCCAGTTCTTCCTGCAGTCGTTTCTGGAAGGCGCGAGCGCGGTTCGGTTGCTCGGCAAAGAGATTGTTCGTCTCGCCGGGGTCACGGGCCAGGTCGTACAACTCCGGCCGCTTGGACTGAATGTACTTCCACGACTGATCCTCGATCGCCAGCAGGGCATTGCAGCCGCTGTCGGTCGGCAGCAACGACTCGCTGTAGAAGTACCGGCCGGGGTAAGCCGTCTTCTTGCCGGCAAGATAGGGCGAAAGATCGCTTCCGTGAACCGGCGGCGCATCGGTCACGCGCATCAGGCTCAGCACCGTCGGGACGATATCGATCAGACCGACTTTCTCCTCGATGCGTGTGGCCAGTGCTTGCCCCGGAACCTTGACGATTAGCGGCACCCGAGTCGTGTCGTGATAGACGAAGAAGCCATGCCAGCTCTCCGAGTGCTTCCCGGCTCCCTCGCCGTGAGCACCCGTTACGATAAGCAGCGTGGAATCGGTCAGGCCGAGACTGTCGAGCTTGTCCACGACGCGCCCGATCTGAGCGTCGGTGTAGGACAGCTCGCCGAGATAGGCGTTACCCTCGTGTTGGGCACGATAGGTCTCCGGCGGCACGTAAGGCGCAGCCGGATCCTGGTAGTTAATCAAGAGAAACAAGCGTTCCGCGGCGTGCTCTTGAAGCCACGTCAGGGCGGCATCCGTGACGTTCTCGGCGCTGCGCCGACCGCCGAAACTCGAACCGAAGTCGTCGTCATAGGTATCGAAACCCTGCGACAAACCGAACATGGAATCGAGCGCGGCGGAGCCGACGACGGCGCCTGTCGCGAATCCCTTGGCCTTCAGCGTCTCCGCAAGCGTCACGTTGAGCTGGGGCAGACGGTAGTTCTCGTCGGCGTGGACACCGTGAAACGGAGGCGTCGTACCGGTCAGGATCGAACAGTGCGAAGGCAGCGTGCTCGTCGCGGGAGTAATGGCGTTTTCAAACAGAACGCCCTTACGTGCCAAGGCATCGATTCTCGGCGTGGTCGAGCGTGGATGCCCATAGCAGCTCAGCGCATCGGCGCGACAGGCGTCGATGGTAATCAACACCACGTTGCGCGGTTCGGCGGGAACCGCCGTCGCCCGATCCTTCGAGCACCCGGCGAAACAGACGGCGATCGACGCCGCCAGGATTATTCGGTTACAGCTAGACACCATGTTGGACGACCTCTGAAAACCACCCCGTTGCCCCAAGTTCCGCGTACCCGGCCGATGTACGTTGGATCGGGTGCGAGCCGCACCGGCGGCTCGACTCGGTGAGGTCTCATCGGCCGCCTGACACCGTGCTCTGCACAAGACGCTACCGACGGCGCTTCACGATCGACATCTGCTCGTGAACGACCGACCACAGCTCGCTGCCGGGCAACGACACGGTCACTCTCACGCCATCATCCATGAATTCAACGTCCGTCTCAACGGCACCGGACACGACACCGCTGACGCGCAGTCGCGTCGCGTTTCGATCACCGAAGACGTCTTGAATATGGGTTTCGGCGCTGATTGGCAATTCGAGTATCCGCTCCAGCAGGTTTCGCATCGCGACAACCCGGGCCGCGCGGTGCGCCCGCAGCCGACCCTGGGCCGTGGCGATGCGAGGGTCGGTCGCCTCGCCGGTTGCACGGATTCGATCGGCGATCCACGTCGGAAACTCGGTTCCCCCACGGGCGGAGCCGCGCAGGAGTCGCGGAGGCGGCAGGCCGGTTCCCGTCGCGCGGATCATTTCCCGTCGGACATTCTTCTTGATGTTCGTGATGTCGGACGCGGTCACCCGACCATGGCGGTAGTACTCGCTGTGGAGTTCATGAACTCGCGTGATGACGGTCTCGATCGGAATCTCCATCGTGACGTCAACGATCAGCTCGTCGGCATGCAGATACTTCGACACCACGGCCGCCCCGCGAACGAGCCCCCGAGCGCGCGTGCGAATCTCATCGGTCTCGGTGATGAAATCGCGAACCAGCGTGTTCGAAGTCAGCCGCAAACCCTGAATGCGTTCGAGCAGTTTTCGCGTCGCATCGATTTCGGCCGCCCGTTCCGCGAGCAATCGGGCCTGCCCGCCGGCGCCAATCCAAATGGCGGGCATCACCGACGCGACGCGGAAATCGATCGGCAGCGGCGTGATCGCGGCCTCCGTGCCGATCGGAAGCTCAAGGGGCAGCGCCGCGCGGGGCGCGCCTGAACCCGTGACTCGAATGACCTTCGTTACCATCCGATCGTCGATCCGCTCAATGTCAACGATCGTCAGTGACCGGCCGCGGTAGTGGACGGAGTGAACCTCTTCCAGCTTTCCGACGAGCTTGGCGACGGAGAGCTCGGCGTCGATTTCGCACGTGCCGTCGTCAAAGTATCGCGGCGCGGCGAGTCGGACGCCAGTGATGAACGTATCGACCTCGGACCGAATCTCGTCGCTCTGGGCAACGAAGTCGCGGATGTAGGTCTCGGAATCGATCTGGATGCCGTAGACGGTTTCCGCGAGCTTGCGATAGCAGTCGGCCTCCGCCGCCCTTCGCGCAAGCAGCTTGGCCTGGGATTGCGAGAGCGACGGCTGCGCGAGCGCCGACGGCGAGAAGCACAAGATCAAGAGAAGCAGCAAAAGGCCCCGGAGCTTGCCACGGACTATCATGAATTCACGTCTCATCTCGAACCGTCTTTTGGAACAATGACCACACCACCCACTCGCGTTCACGATCCTCCAAGATCAAGGACAAGCATGAAGCCGGAAGGTTGGGCATCCATGCAAGAACATGGCGGTCCCGGCGCGCCGGGACTTGGCCATGCCACCCATCCTTCCGTGTATCAATCCCGGATTCGGGATCCGTATCTTTTCATGCGATCGCGTGCGGCGAGATACTTTCGACTGTTTCTGGCCGCACAGGCCTCGCGGTAGTAGCGAAGGGCATCGTCGTATCGCCCCAGGGCTTCGCTCGCGATGCCGGCCGCAAAGGCCGCCTGGTGATCGCTACGATTGTCGGCGAGTGCCCGGCGGAAGCTGCCGAGTGCCTCGCGGTACATTTCGCCTCGAAGGAGTCTGACACCGTCAAGGCACGCCGGGTGCCCACTGGAGACGACGTCGGCATCGACGGTGATACGGCAGGGAAGAATCCTGCACACAAACTCTTTGACGCCGCGTCGAACGAGCCCGGCCACGATGCGATCGCGCGGCGTCAGGTCCGCCTCCGTTCGGCTCGTTCCGAACAACGGACTTGCGCCGGTGCGATCCGTCGCCACGTAGGGTCTCGGGCTGTAATGCTCCCAGTCCCGATTGTTGATCGTGTCCACCAGCTTGAAATCCAATTGAACCGTCATGGTACGCGTCACCGTGGTGACCTCGCGCGTTTGAATGTCGATGTAACCGCCTTCGACATAATGACCGTCGTATCCACCGAGATCGATCCCGGAGATCGTGCTCTCTGTACCGATGCGTTTTTCGACTTTGACGTTGATCGAGGGAATGATTTTTCCCTGGACGGCCAACAGCTTGCCACGATGGATACGGGTGTCCGTCGACATGCCGGCCGCCCGCAGATCGGCCTCATCGAACGTCACCTGCGTATCCGTGCGATCGACCAGCACGACATCGGCGCCGTATTCGTTCCGCGCCTCGTTGACGAGGTGCTGAATGCTTCGGACGCAGATGTCCGACCACTTGGGGTCGGTGTTGGGTCCGAGGACCGGCGGCTCGATGGCGATCGCCGTCATCCCCTCAGGCAGCCCCCTCTCGGGTTCCACGACGTAGCCGAAGCTGACAGTCGCCCGCTCGACAGCGCACCCGGCGGCGGCCCATGTACATAGCGCTACCGCGAGTCCCGTTTTCGCACATCGAGTTCTGAACATGACGCTACTCCGCACGCGACCGTCACCCGCAAGGAATCCCCCAGGGAGCCCTCACGGTGCAGCCCAGGCACTGCCCTCATTAGACACGCAAGAACCGCGCTACGTTAGCAGAACATTCGTAACGCGGCTCGTCAAGCGGCCGCAGGGTGATTGACGCACCGGTATAGTAATCCGTACAATCGCAACCGCCTACGCAACGACCGATACTGGTAGAACCCTATATGATTCCTCGTCGAAAAACACGTCAGGTGCTCGTTGGCGGCGTCCCCATCGGAGGGGATGCCCCGGTCAGCATTCAGTCCATGACCAGCACCTACACCTACGACGTGGACGCCACGGTCGCGCAGATTCGCAAGCTGGCCGAGGCAGGCTGCGACATCGTCCGGGTGGCCGTCCCGGAAAAACGCGACACCGACGCCCTCCCCGCCATCCTCGAGCAGTCGCCCGTGCCGATCGTCGCCGATGTTCATTTTCATTTCGAACGGGCGCTCGAGGCGGAGGCAGGGACGTAACCGATGCTCGACGCCGCGTTCCTCTCGGCGATCGGATTCGGACTTACCGCTGGTCTTGCAACCTTCTTCAGTCCGTGTGCGTATCCATTACTGCCGGGATACGTCGGGTTCTACGTCAGTCAGACGGACGGCGACGACGCCTCGCTCGGTGGTGCACTACTGCGCGGTGGGGTCGCCGGAATCGGTGTGCTGGGGACGCTTACTGTCCTTCTGGGAGTGACGTTCTGGCTCGGCCAGTCGACAGTCTCACAACTCACGTTCTTCGAGTCGCTCGTCGGCGGGCTGCTGGTGGGTTTCGGAGTGCTCGTCCTTCTGGGCTGGGTCCCGTCGCTGTCGATCCCCCTTCCCGAACGGCGCTCGAGCGTGCTCGGGTTCGGAATATTCGGGGCCGGCTACGCGCTCGCTGCAGCCGGGTGTGTCGCCCCCGTGTTTCTCGCCGTGGTCGCCCGTGCGCTGTCGCTGCCGGCCGACGTAGCGGCAGTCGTGGTAGCGACGTACGTGGGCAGCGTCGTGGTGTTGATGCTCGGGATGACCGTCGCAACCGGGATGGGGCTGGTCGCGGGTGCGGGACGAGGCCGAGGAGGTGCTGCGCACCGAGCCGCAGCTCGCCGTCACCCCAGGTCAGTGACGTGGGTGCCGGCACCACGCCAGCCGATACCGGTGCACCCTTGTCATCCCGCATCAGTACCCA
>JADFRH010000117.1 GCA_022561415.1 Planctomycetota bacterium | reverse complement strand
CGGCACGATGCCCTCGTGGAACACATGGACCGTGCCCTCCTGCGACCAATCGGTGAAGAATGGAGTGCATCGCAGCCTGGCCGCCGTGAAGTTGGGGAACCCCTCGGTCGGCACGACGTTTGCCCCGGCCTCGGTGACTTGACTCGTCGGTCCGACCCACAACTCAGCCCCGTTCCAAGGATCATACGGCGGAGGAAGCGAATCGAACGTTACGCGAATTCCTTGCGTACTCGATGCGTCACCGGCCGTGAACGACAGAAACCGGTTCTTCGTGCTGACCTCCGCGCCGATGAGTTCCGCGATCGGCTCGCTGGACGCCGGACAAGACGCGCCGGCAGCAATCACTGCCACGATGCCGACTTGCATCGTGAAGTTTTCGTTCGACATGGTCCCGGCGACCGGCTGGCCAATCACGAAAACGGAGCCGTCAGGCAGCACACCGCCACCTTTGGAGATCGTTGCGGACTCCAAGGTAAAGCTTGGCCCGCTCGCCGTGTCGGTATGGGTCGGGCTTCTTTCTAAGTCGGCTGAGGATTGGGGTCTAGCCTCCACCCCTGTGATCAGCGTCACTGCCAGGCCCGCCGCGGCGATGCAGATCGAGACGGCAATGGCGAGGGTTGATTGTCTCAACGTCTTCATGGTTCATCCTTGTCCTGGTTAGCGCCGCATCGCGAATCTGCGGCTATTGTCCTATCGTGACCGTGCCAACAAGGGTTACCAGCCTCATGGCTTTACCATCGGCCCCGGCCGTAAACGTGTTACCGGCGACAGCAGTGTAGTTGCCGGCGACAATGCTGATCACGCCGTTATTGACGACGGCGGTAACCGCTTCCGTAACCGTGTCAAAGGGCCGGAGGATGGTGCCGTTACCGAGCGTGACGGCAAAGGGATGACCCACGTCCACGAATCTCGCAAGCGTGCTCGTGACGTTACGGACGGCGGTCTCCAACACATTGACCTCGAAGGCAGTCCCTTGATTGGCTCCGCCGGTTGAGGTGCAACCCGCGTTCGTATGAATGCCGATGGCTACGTCGGGAGCAGGCGTACGCCAGATGATCGGGCTTCCCGAATTGCCGCCCGTGGTGTCAGTTCGATAATGGAGCGAGATATCGTTTGAGCTATCAACGATCTGTTGCACGTAGGGGCCGCTGTGCCTCTGGAGCGTGAAATTATCCGAGTTACAGTCGAAGGTGCAGTTCCCATTCGAATCCCTCGTGCAACAGGGAGCTCCAAAGCCGCCTGTACCGCTGGGCCGGTTGTCCAGCCCGCATCCTGTGATGCGGATGGAGTCATTGGCAGCCGGGTTCTCACGACTGGGACGCAAACCTATCGTGTTGTAGGCCCGCCAAGGCATGAGGCCGGTGTTGCTGTTCGCTCCAACCTGGAAAACCGCCCAGTCCTCGCCAATCGTATTCACAGCGTCATACGACCAGACCACGGTATTCGTAAGAATCGGAAACTGATCGTTCGGGTTAGCGGCAACCGTTTGTCCGTTTGCTGTGGAGCCGGGGATGTTAAACTCCACAACACCGGACAAGTCCAACACGCCGTCCGGGGCGGGGTTGCCGTTGGCATCTCGATTGGTGTCCACACAGTGTCCCGCGGTCAGGAACGCACCATTGGTGATAAACCAGGCGGTACAGCCGCCGAAGTAGAGGCGACCTACTCGGTTGTCTGTTGAGTCGATGCGATTATCCGCCGACCCACAAATGGTTTGTGCCTCAAAGAGGGCGGGGTCGCCGGCGATGACCTCGTCGAACTGCACAAACACGCCGCTGTCGCCGGGCGCTACATGGAGCTCCACCTCGACTGAATCCCCGTTGAAGATGGCGGTTGCGTTCTCCCACACCGGCAACGACCCGGCGTCGAGGCGCTGTTCGCCTCCATCAAGGCTGGAACGGAGTATGATGTAGCTGTTTTCGCCCAGGTGATAGTCGGCAATGCGCAGTCGCATCCACGGCACATCGGGAACCACGATGGTGTCCTGATATGCGATCCGTATTTCCGGCATACCATCGTGAACGGCCGAATCGAAATCCAGTGCTATCCTTGAATACCGTACGTCAATCGGCTGGGCACCAAGGGGTGACACCGTGCAAATGAACAGTAGCAAGGCCAAGAAAGCGCCGGTCCTTACCACCCTTCCCTTCAGCAAAGTCCGCTCAAAGACGCTCATCTGGAACTCCTGCCGTGCGAAGAGGTCGAATTTATTTTCGTGTGTGTTCATAGAAACATCTCCTTGCGACTCGAACCTACTGTAGGGTCACTAGAACCAGGACCAAACCCTTGCCTTCCTTGAGCGGTGTCATGGCTTTGCCGATGATCGCCCCCTGAGCCTTTCCGTAATCCTTGACCTTCATGGCGCGGCCGGGCGCGTTGGAGGTCGTCAGCAGATCGCCCGCCTGAATGGGGCCGTTCGTCGTGTCGGCCTGAACGTAGACGCGGCCGCTCAGCGCGATGGGCGGTGCGTCCTCCTGTTCGGGCACGTAGCCCAACACGACCCCGACCGACAAGCCGTTGGCCCCACTGACCACCCCGGCGACGCGACGGTTGTAGGCGCCGTCTCGGGCGATGCGGAGTTTGCCCGGGTTGTCGGGATCGATCTCGACGACCATGCCCGGCTTCATCTCTTCGCTGACCGGGAACTTCTCGGCCAGGTCCGCGCCGACGATCTGGAGCACGCGCACCCTCACCGAACCGCCGTTGTTGTTGAGAAAGAGCGTGGAGGTGGCACCGTTGTTGCGGGCCATAATCTCGTTGTTGTCGATGGAAATGTTCGTGCTCGTGGTCGACCCGAGCACGAGGTAGCCGCCGCCCGTTAGCGCAGTGTCAGAACCCCCTTTTAT
Source organism: Planctomycetota bacterium (assembly GCA_022561415.1). The sequence goes on along the minus strand of JADFRH010000117.1, from coordinate 4,493 downwards.
GTGCAGTCTGACTTCGGGAGCCGTTGTTCCGATGCCGACCCTGCCGCCGCCGTTGGCCAGCAAGACATTGCCGGATGAGTCCCTGTTCAAGTGGAGAGTGGCATTGCCTTGCCCAAAGATGCCGCCAAAGGCGTCAATGGCGTTCCCGTCAACTTCCGTTCTGGCGGAGAAGAAGAAAGGAGAGCCGGATGTCGTTCGAGAGACGGACAGTCCGGTACCAGAGTCGTTCACACCCTTACTGATCGATATCTTTCCGGTCGCAAGGATTGCGTTGTCCGAGCCGTCACCGACCACGTGTAGCGGGTACGTCGGGTTGATCGTTCCAATGCCGACGTCGCCCCTAGTAAAACCGGTAACCCCATCAGAATACATGGTTATGTTCGCAACCCCAGTTCCAGAAGGATCAACCGTGAGCAGCTGCATGAAATTCTGGCCTGCGTGAGGCCCACTGCTTTCATTTTGTACCCTAATACGGGCTCTGTCAGCACCGCCAAAACCAAAGTTGAGAGGATAAAATGTGAATTCATGTACATGCATGTACTGATTGCCCTGAGTAACATCTAGGATAGCGGCCGGACTCGTCGTCCCGATCCCTACGTTGCCGCTCGCGTCGACATTGATCGCGGCATTACCGGTAGGCGCGATGTTGACTTGTTCGGCCGTGGCCGGGGCCGTGACCATCTCGACGCGCGATAGCGGCGAGCCGTCCACGCTGAGTTCGAGCCAGCGCTCCGTTCCGTCAAACGCAGCCGGGTGTACCGGCCCGAACTTGGTGGAGACGATACCGTCGGTGACGCTCAGGCCGAGCACGCTGGTCACGTCGTCACCGGGATCCTCGACGACGTCGTCACCGTCCATGTCGACGACGTTGCCGAACGTCTCGGCGTCGTAGATGCGGAACTCCAGATCAACAGTCCCATTGATGGGGTTGCCGCCTCCGTCCTTGATCAGCCCTTGAAAGCTGAGCATCCCGGCCGTCTGCCCGAGGGCAAGATTGGACACCAGTCCCAGAAATAGCAAAGCAAAGATAGGTCGCGCGCGCATCGTGGAATCCTCCTATGTGGACTTGTCGGTTTGCCGGAACCCGAACCTCTTCGATCGTACCTGGAAGGCGGGACGCACCGAGCGGTGCGAACGCTCACACGAAAACCTGAGAATAGCGAATCTCGCCGGGCGATGTCAAGAGAATTTGCCGGAAAAAGTCGAAACCCCAGCGCGCCGGGGTCGAAACGTCGAACGGTAAGACGCGAAAAGCCCAGAAACGGGCGCGGGAATGCGGGTCGAGGCCGAGTGCGTCGGCGGACCGGGGGTTGGGCTTCTCTCGGTTGCCTGCGGCTGCGGCTCTGAGGAGGCTTCGCCACGCAATACAGGAGAAGGAGCCGACTCAAGGGTCTACGTAGAGCCGCGTGTAAACAGGCGATTGTAGAGCGCGTCGAGCTGTTCGACCATCGTCCGCCAGTCGAACATCGACAGGCATCGTTCACGTCCGCGGCTACCCATGCGTTGACGCGTACCCGCGTCGCGCGCAAGCGTCACCACGGCGGTAGCCAGAGCGTCGATATCACCGTATGGAACCAGAATGCCGGTCCCACCGGCTGGCGACTTCTGACTTCTGACTTCTGACTTCTGACTTTTCTGACTTGAAGCTTGTTCGTCGGAGATTACGACTTCCGGCGCACCGTCGTTGTCGAAGCTGACGGCCGGGACTTCGGTGAGTAACCCCTGAACCACGGCGCGGGGGAGTCCCTCCCATTTCGACGCGTGCAATAGAATGTCGAAGCCGGTGATCTGTTCTGCGACTTCATTTGGCGAGAGCAGGCCTGTCAGATAGACGCGATCTCTCAAGCCCAGCGACGTGAGCCGATTCTCATATTCGGCGCGATTCGCACCGTCACCGATCCAGACGAACCGCACATTTGGGCAGTGTGAGACAATATCCGGCATGGCCGCGATGATTTCCTCGTATCCTTTATTGACAAACAGCCGGGCGATCGTGCCGACCACCACGTCATCGTCGGCAACGTTTCGGTCCCGGCGCGCCGGGATTTCGACCCCGGCGCGCCGGGGTTTCGACGTTTCTTTCCGAACGCGCGCGCGAAGCTCAGGATCGGGGCGATAGCGGTCGGTCTCCATGCCCGAGCGGATCGTCGTGAACCGGTCGCGCGGGGCCAATCCTGCCGCCACGGCCTGATCCGTCATGGCATCGGCCACACTCACAAACCCAGTCGTGTGACGCGCGGCTCGGAGCTCCCACATGCGATAGGCACTGCGAACCAGGTAAGACTGCGTGCGGTTGAAGCTCATGCCGTGAATCGTGTGAACGATCACCGAAATGCCGGCGTGGGCGGCGGCCGATCGACCCAAAATGCCGGCCTTGCTGCTGTGGGTGTGAACGACGTCGGGTTTGGCTTTTCGCAGGAGCGTGGTCAGTTCATTCCTCGCTCGCCAATCGCGAAGCGGGTTTACGGCGCGGCGCATCGAGTCCAAAGTGATCAGTTCGCACCCGGCGGCTTCGGCTTCGTTCCACAGCGAGCCCTCCGGACCGGTTTCGGGCCCGGCGATCAGCGTGACTTTGTGGCCGTGCTGAACGAGGCCGCGGCAGGTCAACACCGTGTTCTCCTGCGCGCCGCCGATGATCAGTCGCGTGATGATGTGGCAGATGTGCATGTGCCAAGCTCAGGTCTTCAAACGCCGCGCGGTTCCACCTCGGCCGCAACGACCGGTTGAGGCGGTGTCAACATTTCCGGCGGATACCGGAGCCATTGAAGGCACAGTCCGTGGGCCGGCGCTGTGGGGCCGGCGCTATTACGATCGCGATCTTCCAGAATCTTCGCGACGTGCTCGGGTTTCCACCGTCCCCAACCGACGCTGAGCAGCGTTCCGACCATGTTGCGTACCTGCCTGTAGAGAAAGCCGGTCCCCTCGACGTCAATACGAATCTCATCCTGATGACGTTCGACATCGCAGCGCAGAATCGTTCGGACCTTGCATTCCACCGGAGAGGCCGTGGCGACGAATGAGGTGAAGTCGAGCGTTCCGACGAAATACCGCGAGGCCGCTCGCATCGCGTCCACGTCAAGCGGATCCCATACGTGATACGTGTATCGCTGGGCTAGGCGATCCACGCTGCGGTGCTGCGCGGCGTGGATACGGTAGCGATACAACTTGCTGACGGCGTGCTGTCTGGCGTCGAAGCCGGGTTGCACGTCGCGCACGTCGACGATGGCGAGGTCGCGCGCAATGCGGGCTCCGAGGGCATGTTTGAGTCGTCCTGATGGGATGACGCAGGTGGAAACGAAGCTCGCGGTCTGGCCGGCCGCATGAACGCCCGCGTCCGTGCGGCCGCTACCGACGAGGTTGACCGGATGGCGAACCACGCGCCGCAGTGCCGCCTCGATTTCAGCCTGAACCGTGCGCTGACCCGGTTGCGTCTGCCAGCCGTGAAAGTCGGTCCCATCGTAGGCGATTCGAAGAAGAAGCGTGCGCTCCATCCGCGCGATCGTAGAACATACGCGGCGCGATCACAAGGGACCGCGGTGGGGCGGACCTGCGCCAATCTCCCAGGCGGGATACGGCGGTCGTGTGAGACTCAGGCGACGAGTTCTTCGCACAGCGTACCGGCGAAGCGGTGCCGAAGGCGCAAGAGAATCTCTTTGTGGATCTGGCTGACGCGGGACTCCGAGAGATCCAGAACGCTGCCGATTTCCGCCATCGTCATTTGCTCGAAGTAGTAGAGCATGAGGACAAGCCGTTCCTCGCGGGCAAGCCCCTTGGTCAGGTGCTCGGCCAGTATCTCGCGCGAAACTTTGACGGCCGGATCTTCGGTCTTCACGTCGCGCACGTCCCACGTGTGTGACGATCCATCGGCTTGGCGACCGCCGGACGGCTCCATGGCGCTGAGATGGACTTCCTTGCCAAGCTGCGAGAGCCGGCAGAGGTAGTCGTATCGATCGAAGCTGATGCTCAGACGCTTGGCCACATCCGCCTGCGACGGTCCAAATTCGAGATCGCTGCCCAGCGCTTCCTTGGCGAGCATGCGTTTCTTTTCAAACGTTCGAACGGTCCGGCTCTGCGGGTCGAGACTTCGGAGCCAGTCCATCACCGCGCCGGAGATGCGCTGCTGGCAGAACGTCTCGAACTTCGCCTTTCGCTCGGGGTCGTAGGCCTCGACCGCTTCGATCAGACCATCAAAGGCGGCGCTGCAAATCTCGTCGTACGAGACCTGGGCGGGAAGCCTTCGAGAAAGCCGAGCGGCGTGGGAGTGTACCAGCGGGCTGTAGTGAACGACGATCTTGTTCCGCAGCTCGACCGCGCGCGTTGAGAGGTATCGCTTCCACATCGTCTCGATCGTGTCGGGCTTGGTGTTTGTCTTCGTGGTCTTCGTCTTGGTGGGCATCGTCTTCGTGGGCATCGTGAACCGCTCCTTTGGTTGGGGGGGCTTCGTTCGACTCCGGCTGGTCGTCACCTCTCCGCTTGTTTTCATGAATTGATCA
>JADFRH010000116.1 GCA_022561415.1 Planctomycetota bacterium | reverse complement strand
GGGGAAGCATCATCACGTTCGCGATGAAAAAGGATCCGCCGGCCGACGAGGCGTTGCTCGCCCACATGCTCGGCCCCACGGGCAACCTTCGAGCCCCGACAATCAGAAAGGGAAAGACGCTTCTGGTCGGCTTCGACGAGGAATCTTACGAGAAGCTTCTGTAGTTTCGTCGGCCATGTTCATTCAATCGTGCAGGTCAACATCGCCGCGACACCCCGGCCGCTGGGCGGTCGTTTGGTCGCTCGGCGCGCTCTTGTCGTTGTCGGGCGGCTGCATCTTTTCCACGCAGCAAAGCTCGGACGGGGCTTCGTTATCGGTGGCCGCTCGTGATCGCCATCGCGGCTACCGTGAGCAAGTCCACCGCCTTTTCGAATGGGCCGTGCTGCTGAAACCGCGCGATGGAACCCCCTACGGCCGGCGGCTCGATCTGGCGCCGCTGATCGTGCATGAAGTGCCGGACGAGACCCAAGGCGCGGCGCACACGCTCCGCTTCGGTGCTCTTGAAGAAATCGACGGCGGTCGTGTCGGCGTGAGCACCGAGCTACCCACCGTGTACGTTGAAACCGGCGCGATCAGTGTGCGCGGCTCGTCATACGATACGCTGACGTACCGTTGGTTCTATTCGATCGACACACCGCAGGGTTCGTTTATCGCCGGGAAGGGACTGCGCATCGTTCTTGGTGCGGACGGGTTCCCGATCGTCTATGAGACCGCGAGCGTTGACCCATCGAGCGGGGCAGCGGCCGGTCCACGTTCGCTGTTTCTGTCGGCCTCGTTCGAACTGGCCGCCGAGGCGGAGTATGGGCCGGCGCTTGTTGGACGTCGATTCGCAGCGGAAAAAAGTGTCGAGGATGTGCCCGGAGCGATAGTGCTTCGCGCATTGGAAGACGGTCCCCTACCGATGGGGCCGTACTTGTATGTCGCGGCGCCGAGCCGGCGGATCATCACGATGCACTGTCGGTGCAGCCCGTCGCAGATGAATGAGGTGATCGAGTCTGTCTACTACGATCTCGTACCGTTTGAGCGCGTGCGCGGCCCGCTAGCGCTAGCCCCCTTGGGCACAGATCGTGCCGCTCTCGATCCGTTGGGTGCTTTGCTCGATCGACCCATGGACAGCGTTCTACGATGGCCTGACTGACTTGCCATGAACATAAGCGAAATTTTCCTCAGCATTCAGGGCGAGGGGAAGCTGGCCGGCGTGCCGAGCGTCTTCGTTCGCACGTCGGGATGTAATCTCCGCTGCGTCTGGTGCGACACGCCCTACACCTCATGGGATCCCGAGGGTGGGCCGCTCAGTGTCGACGTGATTTTGGACCGAGTCGCCGCGTATTCCACACACCACGTCGTGCTGACCGGCGGCGAGCCGATGATCGACGCCGACGTCGTAGAACTCACTCACCGCCTGACGGGGAGTGGCTATCACACGACCATCGAGACGGCCGGGACGGTGTGGAAGGATGTCGTGTGCGATCTGGCCAGCATCAGCCCGAAGCTGTCAAACTCAACGCCCCGGCAGCGCGATGGCGGTCGCCACGCAGAGGCACACGAACGAAACCGCATCAACCTGGACACGATCCGGCGTTTCATGGCGGTGGGGGACCACCAGCTCAAATTCGTAGTCGACGCGCCGGCGGATATCGATGAGATCGATGAGCTGCTTGCGAAAATAGGATCGCACGAGTCATCGAACGTATTGCTCATGCCCCAAGGCACAACGCAAGAGGAGCTTGCAAAGAGAGAACCATGGGTGGCCGACCTGTGCAAGCAGCGCGGATTCCGCTACTGCCCGCGTTTGCACATCGCCCTCTACGGCAACCAGCGCGGGACGTAGCCACGGCACGTGTCAGATTTCCTGGTTCGGGTGGCTGCTGACCGTTCGGTTTTCGCGGTCTACCGCTTGGGCGAGTTCGCCGGGCGAGTCGTCGAGCCAGCCAAGCGTTACGTTCACGATGTCCGGATCGAACTGCTTGCCGGCGTGGCGGATCAATTCTTTTTTCGCCTGCTCCAGCGAGTAGGGCTTCTTATAGGTTCGCGGCGAGAGCATCGTGTCCAGGGCGTCGGTCACGGCCAGGATACGTGCGCCAATCGGTATTTGACCGCCCGTCAAACCGTGGGGATACCCTTGCCCGTCGAAGCGCTCGTGGTGATGAAGAATGAAAGGGCGCTCGTCCGTCAGGAAGCTGATGTGACGAAGGATATCCAGCGCCAGGGCCGGGTGCTTCTTGATAATTACGAATTCCTCCTCCGTCAGCGGGCCGGGCTTGGTGAGAATCGCGTCGGGGATACCGATCTTTCCGACGTCGTGCAGCAGGGCCGCATCGCGGAGTGTCTCGACCGCCTGTGCCGGCATGTCCATGCGCTTGCCGACCGCCTCTGCATAGGCGGCCACCGTGAGCGAGTGGGCTTCGGTGTAGTGGTCTTTGGCTTCCACGGCGGCCACGAGGGCCCGTGTCGACTCGACGCAGGTCGAACGAATCTGCTGACGCAGGTGTTTGACCCAGTGAGACACGCCGTCCCGTGTAAGCCGACGCGACTCCTGCGGAAACGGCTCCATACGGCAGAGGTCGCGCCAGACCACGATCTGACCATCGCCCCGTTGCTTGGCCTGTTCGACCGCCATTTCGGCGCGTTGTATGAGCTGTTGTTGCGTTTCAATGAAACCCAGCGTGCTGTCGGCGATCCCGGCGGTCAGCGTGATGTCGAGACCGCGCTGACCGACCAACACGGGATCGGCGGTCATCGCTTGGCGGCATCGGTCGATGAGCGCGCGGGCCTCGCCGGAGCCGGACTCGGGCATGGCGATGACGAACCGGTCGGCAAGCCGACTTGATCGGTCGCTGGATCGACGACTCACGAAATCACGGTCACCGCACACGGAGCCTAGAATCGACGCCAAGCGGCACGCCAGGTCTTCACCCAACGGTTTCTTCGGCGCTGCGGTGGCATCGGGCGCCCGGTTGAAATCGAGCATAACGATCGAAAGCGGAAGTCCGCGACGGCGACACAGCCCGCGCGCGTCCGCCAGCGCATTCTCGAACGCGTCGGTCGCGAGCATGCGCGTACTCGATGAGCGCGATGCGCGTTGCGCATGTGGGTCGCTGCGGTTGATCGATATACTGGTCGTGCGCTCAGCCATGCTTCACTCAGAATCGTTGCCTTTTCTAAACCCATACCGCTATCGTCACCACCTGAATTCGACTTAACGTCCTCTGTGTCGTGCGCTTATCGATGCGCAAGTTGTCGGACGCACGCGGTCTTATCTGGACGGTAGAAACGGACGATGTGAGACGCTTATCCGGCCGTGGAAAAGGCAGCGCGCACGAAGGTGACTTGCGTCCGGCAAGAAAACGAGACGCGTCATCGCCGCGTGTCGCGCACCTATCGGTCCGTACCCTTCGAATGTAGGATTCCCCGGGAGTTCGGAGTTTTTCGGTTTGCGGACCTGTGGCCATGTCGGGGAAAACATGTAGAGTTGAACGCCTCGGTGGATTGCCGGCGGTTGCGCTGTTGATTGGCGGCGGCTGCTCGACGGCGACTCTACCCTGGTCGGGTGCGGAGGAAATCAGAGCGGTACTGAGCGCGCAGCAGGCCGCCTGGAACGACGGCGAGATCGAGGCCTTCATGAAGCCGTACTGGCAATCGGTGGACCTCTCCTTCAGCTCCGGCGGGCGGGTAACGCGCGGCTGGGACGAGACGCTGGCCGGTTATCGGAAACGCTATCCCACGCGCGACGCGATGGGGCATCTCACGTTCGGCGAATTGGAGATCACCCGGCTCGCCGACGACGCTGCGCTGGTTCTCGGTCGCTGGCGGCTCGATCGCCGGGAACCGGTCGGCGGTGCGTTCACCCTCGTTCTACGAAAAGACGGCGGTCGCTGGCTGATCGTTCACGACCACACCTCGCGCGATCGGCCGTAGTCGCAGTGCGTGTCGACCCATCCTACCCGCCGGTCAAGACGGGCTTTTTTCCCAGCGCCACGCGGCAGACCGTGATGTGGCCTATGTGCCAGAACTGATGAACGCCCTGCAGGTTCCATAACGAACCCAGCGTCGGGAACAGATCCTTCGGGGCCCCTTCGGGCGACGGTTCGTCCCAGCGGGTCTCGTCAAACGCCTCAAGCACCTCAATGGTGTTGGCGCGGGCGCTCTGGAACAGGTCGTCGAGGTTCTTGCGAGCGGGGTAAACGGATGCGTCCGCCACGGCCTTCGAGCTGCTGTTGAACAGTTCGTGCGTGGCCGCGGGTAGCCGTTGCTTGTGGCCGGTGACCAGCCCGGCCGCCCAATCCTCGGTGCAGGCAATGTGGCCCATGACCCACGCGACGTGGTTCGTTCCCGGCAAGGGAAGCTGAAAGTAATCCTCGTCGGACAGGTCGCCGGTGAACTTGTCGAACAACATCTGCCCAAACTGGAATTGACCGAGAATGACGTCCTTCGGGCCTGCCATGTTCTGCTCCTTGCTGATCCCCCTGTGCTTCTGCGCACGGGTTTGTGTTTCAAGTTCATCGAAACCGGCATTGTCGCCTCGCAGCCGCCGTTCGACAAGCCCGCCGGCCGTAACGAATTGTCCGCCGGCGCCGCGACTGTGGCCCGTTCGTGCGCGCCCGAATACAATTCGTCGGCTTATTGGCGGTCGATGAGCCGGATGTCCGATTCGGCTACGTCGGTTCGGGAGTCGCTTGCCAACGTGACGCAACCAACGCAATCGAAACCTTCCCACCGCAGCGTGGTGATACCGGTGCTGGCCGTCTCGGCGGCGGCCGTGGTCATGGGTCTCCCGACGCTTGGCGGGAGCTTCGTCGGCGGCGATGACCATCGGCTTCTGCTGAACCATGTGCTGGTCAATCATCCCTCCCTCGAACACGCGCTCAAGCTGTTCACCATTTACCACCGCGATCTCTATCAGCCGCTTCCGCTGCTGAGCTTTCAGGCCGAGTTTGCGATCGCCAAGGGGCTCGGTCTTTTCGACGAAGGCCTCGCCGGCGGCGCTCGGCTGTTCCACCTGACCAACATTCTGCTGCACGCGCTCAATGCGGTACTGGTGTGGATCGTGGTGCGTATGCTCTGCCGGCGCGTTGAGCCTCACGGCGATGACGGGACCGCGGCGGCGAACCAGCGATCTTCATCGGGCCAGTCTATCGCGATCGCGACGGTGGCCGCGCTGCTCTTCGCGATTCATCCGCTGCAAACGGAGGTCGTCGCCTGGACCAACGGTCGTATGATGCTTCTTTCGACGCTGTTTGCGATGTTGTCTCTGCTGGCGTTCTCTTCGTGGCTCGATCGACCGCGAGCAAAACAGGCGCTGCTCGTCGTGGTGCTCGTGCTGCTCTGTTCGATCAGCAAGGTGCGCATCGGTTTGCCGATTCTGCTTGCCGTAGTCTTCCTGGCCCGCGGTGCGAGAATTCGTCGGGGGACGATCGCGCTGTGGCTCACATGCGCCGTGGTGACCGCTGTCTTCGTGGTCGTCAACGTCCGTGCCACGTCCGACGCGTCGCTGTTCGCCGAGGCGGCCGAGCATCTTCGGGGTCCGCGATTGGCCCGCGTTTTCCTCGCGATGGACAACTATCTTAGGCACTTGGTCTGGCCCGTCGGGTTGGCGAGCTACTATCCGACGCCGCCGCTGGTGCAGTGGTCCGACCCGCAGACCCTGCGCGCGATGAGTGTTACGATTCCCGTTCTGTTGGGTACGGCCTGGGCATGCCTTCGATCGCGCGTGGCGCTGCTGGGTGCGGTCTGGTTCGGGGCGACGATTGCCGCGACGCTCCCGTTCTTGCCCGCCCGAAACGTGCTGGCCGCCGACCGGTACATGTATCTGCCGATCATCGGGCTGGCGTGGGCGGGGGCGTTCTTCGGCCACGCACTCTATCGACGCTGTGCTACTGCCTGGTCGTCGGGTTCGGCGCGTGCCATCGTGGGGGTTACGGCCATCGTTCTGGTTCCGGCACTGATCGGGACTTGTTGGCACGTGGCGGGTTTCTATTCGACACCGCTTCGTAAGACGCAGCGCATCGCGAACCTGTTTCCAGACACGCCTCGTGTCTGGGAACCCGTCGGATGGCTGCACTATCGCGACGAGCGCTATGACGAGGCCATCGAGTGCGCCGAAAAAGAGCTCCGCCACGACGCCCCGGCCGTCCGAAGCGGTGCCCACCAGTTGATCGGCATGTGCGAAATGCGCCGCGGCAACGTCGAGGTCGCGCTCGAGCGGCTGCGCAAGGCGCTCGACATCGACGCCAAGAGCACGCTCGCGAAGTACCGCCTCGCCCGAGCCTACGACGACCTCGGCTATCCGGAGAAGGCACTGCCGCTCTATCGGCTCGCGGTTGAGCAGGCGCCGGGTCACAATCCGACCATCAATCGCCTGGCCAAGTTCTATCACCGGCTGGGGCGCATCGCAGAGTCCCGTGCCGCGTATCAGCAGCAGATCGACAACAACCCGTACGACGTGCCCGGGGCGATGGGACTGGTCGAACTCGACATCGAGGAGGGCACGGCCGAGTCGTACCGAAGGGCTGAAACGCGGCTGAGGAAACTGCTCGACTGGATGCCCGAAAACACCGACGCCCTGACCAATCTGGGGGCCGTGCTCGTCGGGCTCGGGCGGGGCGGCGAGGCGGTCGAGGTTTACGAAACGGCGCTGCGCTACGACGCCGGATGGGTGCCGGCCGCCCTCAACCTGGCCAACCTGCACCACAGCGCCGGTAACGTCGGCGAGGCCCAGCGCTTCTATGAGCGGGCCGTGTCCGGCGGCTTGGAATCAGTGAGCGAAGCATCGGCCGTTCATGACTTCTTCGTTTCCCAGGAAGAGCTGGCACGGACCGTAACTCTGTGGCGAGGTTTTGCCGGTCGATTCCCCGAGTCGCCGGAGGCTCGTGCGTTTCTGGGATGGTCGCAGGCGCTGAACGGTCTGCATGATGAAGCGCGGTCATTGGCCGTAGGTCTGATGGGTGACTCGCCTTCGCCAACCGCCTTGGCCACGCTCGCTTATCTCGACCTTGTCGACGGGAACTATGCGGGCGCGTCACGGCGAGTCGAAGAGCTGTGCGTTATGGGCGAGGTCGGCGCTGCGATGCGGAAGCGACTGCTCGGGGCGCTCGAACGATTCGATCGAACCAGCCCCGACGTCGCCTGGACGTACTGCCTGGTCGCGCGCCTGGTGATGCCCGACGGTAACGCCCAGGCCGTGCAAGCCTCGCTCGACCTGTGCGAGAAGCTCTGCGACGGCGACGCCTGCCGCGACTACGTGGCCGCACTCAGAGCGCAGCGTGCTAGTGAAGAGTGAAGAGTTGTTAGTGAAGAGCGGGAGGCGGATCGCGCCGGGGGCGGTCCACCCAGGCACACCCTAG
>JADFRH010000115.1 GCA_022561415.1 Planctomycetota bacterium | reverse complement strand
GCCGGCGCGTGGGCATCGAGAATCTCGACCTGCGTGGTCCCGCCGGAACGCTCTTCGGTTTTCTCGGACCCAACGGCTCGGGCAAGAGCACGACGATCCGCGTGCTCATGGGCCTGCTCAGGCCGACCGCGGGTTCAGCGCGGGTGTTCGACCTCGACGCGTGGCGGTGCAGCCATCAGATCAAGGCGGAGGTCGGCTATCTCCCGGGCGATCTTCGGCTCTACCCGTTCTGGACGTGCGACAGTGCGTTGCGCCTGATCTCAAAAGTTCGTCGTCGAGACGTGTGCGAAGCCGGAAGGGAACTAGCCGAGGAGTTCGAGCTCGAAATCGATGTGCCCGTACGAAGCATGTCGCGCGGCATGCGTCAGAAACTCGGCCTGATTCTCGCGTTGGCCCATCGGCCGAAGCTGCTGATTCTCGACGAACCGACCTCGGGGCTCGATCCGATCATGCAGAAGCGACTGCTACGGAGACTTCGCGAGCTGGCATCGAACGGACACACGGTCTTCTTCTCCAGCCACACACTGAGCGAGGTCGAGTCGCTGTGCTATCGCGTGGCGATTCTTCGCAGAGGACGACTCGTCGCCGACGAGTCGCTCTCGACGCTGCGGCAAAAGGCGAAAAGGTCCGTCACGATCCGATGGCGCTCGAATGAGCCCGCGAGCGGGATCGCCGTCCCCGACCATCTCGACGTGCTGGAAAGGCGGGACAGCGAATGGCTCGCGGAGATGAGCGGAACGTCAGCGCGGCTGCTGCGGTGGGCGGCCACGCAACCCATTGAAGACCTCTCGATCGGCGAACCGGACCTCGCCCGGCTGTTCGAGAAATATTATGACTAGGCGAAACATTCAATGAACGCAGGGCTGATTGCAAAAACGGTGCGCGAGGTCTGGGTGGCCACCCTTCTGTTCGCCGTCGGCATGGGTCTGGCTCAGGGGCTGATCTCACACATCCTGCCGACGTTTTTCGACCAGATGTCCGAGCAGCTTCTCGCCATGCCCTTCCTTCAGAACATCCTCAAAGCCTTTCTAGGCCCCGAAGCAGCCGTGTCGATCGGACCCGACATGATCGCCGCCTTCCCCTGGACGCACCCGATCATTCTCATTCTGACGGCCACCATGGCGATTCTGTTCTGTTCGAGAATGCCGGCCGGCGAGGTAGACGCGGGCACGGCCGACGTCCTGCTCGGGCTTCCCGTGAGTCGCATGTCGATCTACGCGGCGGAGTCGCTCGTCTGGCTCGCCGCCGGGGCGCTATTGATTGGATTCGGGTTGTTGGGCAACGTCATCGGGGCGCTGTCGTCCGAAACGACGGCCGCGTTTCGATTCCTTCCTCGCCTCATCGCGGCCGCGAATCTCTACTGCCTCTACCTCGCGATCGGCGGCATCGCGTGGTTCGTCTCATCCTTGGGCAACCGCCGTGGCCGCGTGTGCGGCGTCGTGTTCGCGATCGTGCTGATCTCGTTCCTGCTGAACTTCCTGGCCCCGTTCAACAAGGTCGTCGAGCGAGTTTCTGTTTTCGGCCTACTGAACTACCACCGCCCGCACGAAATCATAACCAGCGGCGCCTGGCCGCTCACGGACATGCTCGTGCTCACGGTGATCGGTGGCCTCACCTGGCTGGGCGGCGCAATCGTCTTCTCGCGGCGCGACATTGCGACGATCTGACGGAATAGCCACCAAGTCTCGATAGTCAGTTGTCAGCTATCTGATTCCGGCCGCCGGGTGGCATGGCCAAGTCCCCCCGCGCCGGGACGCCGCCATGTCTTCGCGAATGGGAACACGATACCGACCCAACTCAAGACTCCGGCGGCACGCGATTCCCATCGCCCCCATCATATGCCTGTGATCACACAGGTCTCCACGATGGGCGATTCCAAACAACAACAGAATCGGCTGCTCGCACACGACCTCCGCGCGCAGTTTCGCGATGAGCAAATCGAACAGATCAAGGCCGAGGTGCGCGAGGCCTACGCCGGGCGACTCCGAGCGGCCGGATCCCGAGCGGAGAAACAAACAATCAAGAATGAGATGAAAGCCGAGATCGACCGCCGCACCGAGGCACTTCGCCGTGAGGCCGAACTCGATACGCCGGATTCCATCTAGATGCGTAGGTTGGGCTGTGCCCACCCTTGTTAGCCATGATTCGCAAGATCATCATCGCCATACTCGTTCTCGCGGCGGCGGCCACCGCACTGTCGTGGAAGCGGAGCTTGGCGAACCCACGTTTGACGCTGTTCTCGGGATATCGATACAGAGACGTATTTGATAACGCAACACGCGTACGTCTATTTCACGTCGCTGCCAGGCATGATTTGCGCAGGCATCGTCACCATGGATTCCTATATGGGAACGTACGGACCATATTACCGACTCAGATCTCCGGAACTGTTGCTTCTTGCCGACCCTTACCTACCGGCCGCACAGCACCGAGGCGTGTTGATCAAGACACGCAATTGGCATTTTTTCGGGCGGCGGATTCGAGGCGTCGCGTTGCCTCATTGGCTGATTTGTCTCGTATTGCTCACGTACCCCACCGTAGCATTCGTCCGCGGCCCGCTGCGCCCCTGGCATGCGAAATTGCTTAGTAAACAAGTTGCGCTCCGCACGCGTCCGTCCCGTTGGACATGGCGTGCAGGTTGTGTACTAGGCTTGATCTACGTTGCCGTGCAAATCTGCGACATCGACTACACCACCAGAGGGCGCGCATATAGACACACGCTTGCTCCGGGCGGTTACGTGGCCCAGAAGGCTGGTACGCTCTTCGACGTGCAGATCTCTTCGCAGGGCGCCGACCTGATCTTTGTAGCATCAAACATTGTCTTCTACGCTGTTCTTGGATCGCTTTGCGGGAGCGTTGTTGGGTTTCTGACGGCGTATCGCGTTAACCTCAAGGCCTTCATGGCTTCGCACTGCAAGACTTGTCACTACAATCTCACCGGCAACGAATCCGGCGTGTGCCCGGAGTGCGGAACGAAGGCGTGAAGCACCACCGCGGTACCGGTTACAAACGAGAAGGCCCGCAAGTCATTTGCGTGGCTTGTGCTTCTGAAGATCGACGACGCGGCCGTTTTCAGCAACGTAGTGCCGATTCCAGAAAGGTCGGTTCGTTTTCTTGGTCCGCTCCCTGACGGTCGCGGCTCGGTTCGAAGACACCCTTTTAGACACCCTCTAAAGCTCGACCGCAGCGCTACGGGCTCGTTTCGTGCGGCCCGATGTCAAGGAAGCCCAGGCCGGTGTCGATGGGTTGCTCCAGGCTGCGCTTTGACTCGACGAACTCGAGCAGCTTGCCGTTGTCGGTGATGGCCAGGCGCTCGACAAGCTCCTTCGACTTGGGAAACAGCTCGAGTCCGGCGCGCCATGCGTCGCGCGCTTTGTCATACTGTTTCGCCTTGGCGTGGGCGTCGCCGAGCCCCAGGTGCGCTCTGACGTAGTATGGCCGGGGATGACCCACGCCGCGCTTGCGCTGAAGCTCGAGGCATTTCTCAAAATCCACGACGGCGTCGTCGGAGTGTCGAAGGGCCCGAGGCCAGTGAAGGTGGTTCATGCCCCGGCAGTAGTACGCCGCCCACATGTCGGGATGGCGTGCGATCACCTTGTCGAGCTGATTGAGCGATTTCTTGGCCAGTGAGCCCTTGCTGACGATGGCCGCCAGCCCGCCTCGGGTCGGAATCTTGTCCACGTAGGCGCAGCCCAGCTCGATGCGGGCACGCTCATCGTCGGGTCGCTCGGTCACCAACGATTTAAGGAACTTGATAGCCCGATCGTGCTGGTCATACCGAGCGCAGTGCTTTCGATAGGCGCTGGCCGGGGCGAATTCGGCGGGGCGCTCGCGTAGGTGTGTTTCGAATTCCGTAAGCTGTCGATCGAGCGCTACCGGATCGATCGGCACTTCGCCCGGCGTTCCTCCGTCCGTCGAGCGTTTCCACGGCTTGGGCGGTCCCACGGCGATCGCAAGCTGCGAGGCGTAGACGCCGCGATCCTGCCGTATCACCACGTGCCGGTCGACCGGGATATCTTCGAGATACTGAAGACCCCCGTCGGGCCAGCGGACCTCGAGCAGACTGACGCGATCGTCGGCGCCGAGCCCGAAGTGCAGGCGCGGGTCGCTCTGCCCGCTGAAGCTGCTGCCGCCGTCGCGCTCGCGAATCTGGCGACCCCCGCCACTCAAGAGCGTGACCCGCGTTCCGATGCCGTCCCGGTTCACACCCGTGGCCGGATCGACCTCGAGTTCGATCATGAGCCAGTGATTGTCGCCGGCGAGGTCATTGCGGTACAGAATCGGCGGCTGATCTTGATTGGCGATAAAGAGGTCGAGGTCGCCGTCGTTGTCATAGTCGAAGGTGACAACGCCGCGCCCGTCACGCGTGTTGCCCACGCCGGCTTCGTCGGCCACCTCCAGAAACGAGTACCGCCCATCGTTGCGCCACAACCGGACCTTCTCGTAGCCGGAAAACGAGCGATTGCCGATCGCGGGCCAGTTCGCGGCGTCGGCCGAGTCCGAGCCGGTCACGGTCCACGAAGCCAGGTCGTACCAGTAGTTCCCTTCTCCCGCGCTGATGAAACCGTTCAAGGCGATGATGTCGAGATCGCCGTCATGGTCGTAATCGAAGAACTTCGCCCCCCAGCCCCAGCCGCCGTCGTAGGTAATCGTTTCGAGCGACACGTCGGTCAGTGTCAGTTTCCCGTCGGTGCCCGGGCCGTCGTTGTGCCAGAGCATGTTCCCCTCTTGGAGATACTCGGACGTGGTGATGTTCGTCACGTAGATGTCGAGCCACCCGTCGTTGTTGAAGTCGCCGAAGTCAACGTTCATGCCCTTTTTGGTGTCGAAGCCGATCGCCTCCGCCGTCACGTTGGTAAAGGTGCCGCCTGGCTTGCCGAGAAAAAGCTGGTCCGGACCGAAGTCATCGCCGCAGTAGAGGTCCGCCCAGCCGTCGTTGTTGATGTCGGCCGAGCCGACCGCGAGCGTCCAGCCGGGATCCTCGAGCCCGAGCGACTCAGCCACCTCCACGAACGTACCGTCCGGCTGCTGTTTGTATAGAAAATTTCGCCCGCCGTTGCGCGCGTTCTCGAAATCGTCGTGCATGACGCGCGTCGATTCGAGGTGCCACAGGTCGACCTCGTCGAAGTAGTTACCGACGTATAGGTCGAGGCGGCCGTCGAGGTTGAAGTCCCAGAAGATCACCGCGTTGCCGTTGGCCCACTGCGTGCCGGGCGAGCCGTCGCGCTTGCGGAAGCACTGTTCCGTGACGTCGGCAAAGGTGCCGTCACCGTTGTTGCGAAACAAGACGTCCTCACCCCAGCGCACGACGTAGAGATCGATCCAGCCGTCGTTGTCGTAATCAGCCCAGACGGCGTCCATGCTCGTGCCCTTGTCGCCGTTGAGATAGGCCACGCCGGCGGAGAGGGCGACGTCGATGAACGTGCCGTCCCCGTTGTTGCGGTAGAGATAGTTGGGTTTGCCCTTGCGCGAATTCGTGACGTATAGATCGAGCCAACCGTCGTTGTCGAAGTCACCGGCTGCGGCGGCCGCTCCGACGCTGGCCATCCACGTCATGATGTTGTCGAGTTTGTGATCGAGAATCGGCTTGAAGTGCCGGTGGTTGATTCCGGCCGCTGCCGTCACGTCGACGAACCGGCAAAGAGAGCTTGCCGGTACGCCCGAGGCCGCCTCGCCGGGCACCTCCCGCGACACATGCACGGCATCCCGTTTGCAGCCGAATCCCGCGGCCACCAGGAACAGGCCGGCCAGGCCGGCTTGCCGGCACACCGACGCGACGGTCCGCCTGTGAAACGCGGCCGGGTGAAACGAACATCGCACGCACTGTCGGTGGCGGCAATCTAAGCCCATAAGACCCTAGATGGTACCAACAAATCACACTAGGGGCATGGTGTCAGGCAATCCGTCGCCAGGCTGTAGGTCAGCCCCTGAAAGGCGGCGGCAAAACGGAGGATATCGACGAGCTTGACGATCTGATCGGGCGCGCAGTCGATGCCACTCCCGCCCAGACCGAGAAGGTCCGTTGCATAGATCGGCGGCGCGAAGGGTGCGTGAACAAACGACATGATGGCCGCCAGCAGTTCGGTGATGTTGACGTTGCCATCCGGACCCGCCCAACCGACACCGATCACGAATTCGCCGATCGCATCTCCGAACCTCGGCGTCGTCACCACCGTCGGGTCCGACAGACCTGGGTTGCCCGGTGAGCCACAGTCGCCCCAAACGATGTAGGTTGTTTCGGGCGTGATATCCTCGCTGAACACGTACAACTCACCCCATTCGCCCGGCGTAAGGAACCCCTCGAGCACCGCCTCCGGGTCGTCCATTCTTGCCAAGCTCTCGAGAAATCGGTCATCCTCGTCGAGGTCTATGAGGATAGGCGGATCGACGTACTTTCCGATGGCAGCGGGGCAGTCCGGCTTAATCAGAATGGCTTGCGGTCCCGATCCCGGTGGTTGAGGCGTGATGCGCAGATACCGGTTTCCTGCGGCCTCGACCAGCGGCGCCTCACAGAGACACAAATTGTTGTCTTCATCGCATGGACCGCCGCAGGGCGAGCCCGAGTGATTACATTCGCCCGTATTGCAGGAATCGACACCGTTACAGAACAATGTGTCGTCACACCCCGTTCCGTTCGGCTCGTGGTTGACCAAGCAACCGCCCGCGCCGTCGCAGGTGTCGGGATTGTCGCAGTCGGTGTCGGCCGGATCGCCGCACGCTGTCAGCGCCAAGGCGTGATTATCTTGGCACGACCCCAATCCGTCACATGTGTCGGGATCGGTGCAGTCCGTGTCGCTCGCATCGCCGCAGAAGAATCCCTCGATAAGGAACGCGTGATCGCATAAGCCGTTGCCACACAGATCACTGGTACACTCGTTGAGGTCACTCGTGCAACCCGTTTCGTCCGCCTCGAGGTTGCTGAGGCAAGAACCGAAGCCGTCGCAGGTGTCGGGATTGTCGCAATCCGTGTCGGCGCCGTCGCCGCACGCAACGCCTAACAGCGTGTCCGGGTGTGTGCATACGCCCGTCGCACATACGTCGTCGGTGCAGTCGTTGAAGTCGGTGATGCAAAGGGTTCCGTTCGGATCATGGTTGTCGAGACAGACGCCGCCGCTGCAGGTGTCGGGTACGGTGCAATCGGTGGTACTGGGATCGCCGCAGGCCGTTCCGCTCGGCTCGTCGGGATGGGAGCAGCTTCCGCCGGCGCAGACGTCGTCCGTACAATCATTGCCGTCGTCGGTACATGCGAGCCCGTTGGGTTCCCGATTGTTATCACATGAGCCCGATCCGTCGCACGTGTCCGGATTATCACAGTCCGTGTCGCTCGGATCGTCGCATGCGGTACCGGAGGGTTTGTCGTTAGCATCGCACTGGCCACCCCCGTCACACGTATCCGG
>JADFRH010000114.1 GCA_022561415.1 Planctomycetota bacterium | reverse complement strand
CCGGCCCGGCTGCGCTCTTCGGGCCTCATCTCGAGAAGGTCTTCTCCGTCCAGCAGGATCTCGCCCTGCGTGACCTCGTAGCCGGGATGGCCGGCGATGACCTTGGCCAGCGTGCTCTTTCCCGAGCCGTTGGGGCCCATGATCGAATGCACCTCACCGGCTTCGACCTTCAGATCGATGCCTTTGAGGATTTCCTTCCCTTCAACGCTCGCGTGCAAGTTTCGTATTTCCAGCATTGTTCTTCTCTTGTCCATTATTCAGATCGCGGTCGTTTGGCCGCGTGGGTTCAGTCTTTCCGTGGTTGATCGTGTGCCGGTCGGGACGTGGCAACCGCGTCGCTACCCGACGCTTCCTTCCAGGCTGACCTCGAGGAGCTTCTGAGCTTCGACGGCGAACTCCATCGGAAGCTCCTTGAAGACCTCCTTGCAGAAGCCGTTGACGATCATCGAGATGGCGTCCTCGGTGGAGATGCCGCGTTGATTGCAATAAAACATTTGATCTTCACCGATGCGCGACGTCGTCGCTTCGTGCTCCATGTGGGCGGTGCTGTTCTTGACATCGATATAGGGAAACGTGTGCGCCCCGCACTTGTCGCCAATCAGCATCGAATCACACTGCGTGAAGTTCCGGGCATTCGAGGCGCCCTTGTTGATCTTCACCCCGCCGCGATAGGTGTTCTGCCCGAACCCGGCCGAGATCCCTTTCGAGATAATCGTGCTGGTCGTGTTCTTGCCGATGTGGATCATCTTGGTGCCCGTGTCGGCCTGCTGGTGGTGGTTGGTCATGGCCACCGAGTAGAACTCGCCGACGGAGTCGTCGCCCAGCAGGATACAGCTCGGGTATTTCCAGGTGATGGCCGATCCGGTCTCGACCTGCGTCCAGGAAATGTGTGACCTTCGACCGGCGCACTTGCCGCGTTTGGTGACGAAGTTGTAGATGCCGCCTTTGCCGTCCTTGTCGCCCGGATACCAGTTCTGAATGGTCGAGTACTTGATGGTCGCGTCGTCGAAGGCGATCAGCTCGACCACGGCCGCGTGTAGCTGGTTCTCGTCGCGCATCGGCGCGGTGCAGCCTTCGAGGTAACTGACATGGGCGCCTTCGTCGGCGATGATCAGGGTCCGTTCAAACTGTCCCGTCGCGCTGGCGTTGATCCGGAAATAGGTCGAGAGCTCCATCGGGCATCGCACGCCCTTGGGGATGTAAACAAAAGACCCCTCGGTGAACACGGCCGAGTTCAGCGTCGCGAAGAAATTGTCCGAGTAAGGAACCACCGAGCCCAGGTATTTCTTGACCAGCTCGGGGTGCTCCTTCACCGCTTCCGAGAACGGGCAGAAGATGACGCCTATTTCGGCCAGCTTCGCTTTGTAGGTCGTGGCGACCGACACACTGTCGAACACCGCATCGACCGCGACGCCGGCGAGAACCATCTGCTCCTCGAGCGGGATGCCGAGCTTCTTGTAGGTCTCGAGCAGTTTCGGGTCGACCTCGTCGAGACTCTGGGGTCCGTCGGCCGGGTTCTTCGGCGCGGAGTAGTAGATGATCTGCTGGTAGTCGATCGGCGGGTAGGTGATGTTCGCCCAGGTCGGCTCGGTCATGGTGAGCCAGTGGCGATAGGCCTTGAGCCGCCACTCGAGAAGCCACTCGGGTTCATCCTTCTTCGCGGAGATCACCCGAACGACGTCTTCATCAAGCCCCGGCGGGAGGCTGTCCGCTTCGATATCGGTGACGAACCCGTACTTGTATTCCTGATTCGTCCATTGATCGATTACATTCGTCGTTGTCGTCATTGCGTGTCGATCTCTAAAAGAGGTGCAACGAGTTTCGAGAACGGGCGCTGCACGGGATTCGCGTCTTCAGCGCCGGCGATCGACTCTTTCGCACGGGGGTTGCTATACGGAGAAACTGCTGCCGCAGCCGCAACTGCTGGTCGCGTTGGGGTTATTGAACACGAAGCCTCGCCCCATCATCTCGTCCTTGAAATCCACTGATACGCCATCGAGGTACAGCATGCTCTTGGAATCGCAGATCACCTCGATCCCGTGCTGATCCCAGGATTCGTCCTCGTCGGTCTTCGTTTCCGTCAGATCGAGCGAGTAACTAAACCCGCTGCAGCCGCCGCCCTTGACACCGAGGCGGAGAAACAATTTCGCCGTGTCGTCGCCGTTTTTCTTTGCGGCTTCGCCCTGCTGTGCCATGATGGTCTGAATCTCTTTCGCCGCGGCCTCAGTTATCGTAATCGCCATGGTGACGTTCTCCTTTTCTGTCGTTCCTTCTAGAAGCGCGGCTTCGCGCTTCCCGTTAGCCGACCGCTTCGGCCGGCGCGTTTTCTAGTTCAAAGTACCCGATTGCACATTGAGGACGATCGGGGCGCGGTAAAAAGCAATCTCCGCCAGCGTAACCTCGCCGAGAAACTCCCTCAGACGAGCGTGAACGCGACGAACGGACTCCACAATCTGGCAGCCCTCTTGGAGCTCGCATACTTCCACGTCGTCATCGGACTCGCTGCCGCAACATACGGCCAGCCTGAACGTACCCTCGATCGCGTCGATCATGTCCGCGAGGCTGATCGTTTCGGGGGAACGAGCCAGAGCGTATCCGCCCTTTGCCCCCATCGCCGACGCCACCAGTCCGTGGTTGAGAAGTCGGTGCAAAATATTCGTCAGCACCGGCAACGGAACCCTGGTCCGCTCGGCAATCGCCCTAGCGCTCGATCTCGATGCGCCGTGCCGAGCCAAGTCGCTGAGGGCCACGATCGCGTAATCAGCCTTTCTCGTAAGAGAGAGCATTGTCGGACTCCAGGCGCCGCCAAGCCGAAACCAGTCGCATACGTATATATCACTATATCGGTGCTAGTTCAACCCCCTACCAACAAGAATTCCGAAATTCGAGCCCTGGGCCAAAAAAACGGGAAAATCGGGGAAACCAGAGGGGTTCGCCCAGCCACTTGGGCGTCTTGCGCGTTGGCCGACCGGTGGGGTTGACCGCCAGGGCGTGCCCGACAAAATCGGGGCGTGCCGGGGCCGGAAACGACGGACCACCGCGAAGGACATCCACGATGAGTCGACTCTTTACCTTATTCGCGTTCACCGCGCTGACCTATTGCGGCTGCCACAGCCAGTCCGGGGCCTCCGCCTGGCCCGATGCGGTCCGCCGCATTCACAATTCCGCGATTGTCGTCGACGGCCACAACGATCTGCCGTGGCGGATCCGCGAATTCCACGACTCTTCGTTCGACAAGATCGACCTCACCCGGCCGCAGCCCGACCTTCACACCGACATCGACCGGCTAAGACGGGGGGGGGTCGGCGCCCAGTTCTGGTCGGCCTATGTGCCCGTCTCGACCATGGCCGACGGCGGGGCGGCGCGGTATGGGCTGGAACAGATCGATCTCATTCGGCGCATGGTGGATCGCTACCCGAGTGTCTTCGAGATGGCACTAACCGCCGACGACATCGTTCGTATCCATCGATCGGGCAAGATCGCCTCGCTCATCGGCCTCGAGGGTGGCCATGCGATCGAGAATTCGCTCGGTGTCCTGCGAACTTTCTACGACTTGGGCGTACGCTACCTGACGCTGACGCACTCGAGGACGCACGACTGGTGCGACTCGTGTACGGACGCCGCGCGGCACGGCGGCCTGTCGCCGTTCGGCGAGGAGGTAATCCGCGAGATGAACCGGCTCGGCATGTTGGTGGACATCTCGCACATCTCATCGGAGGCCATGCGCGACGTGCTGCGGGTGTCACGATCGCCGATCATCGCCTCGCACTCGTCCGCGTTCGCCCTGGCCGCTCATCCGCGAAACGTGCCCGACGATGTCCTGCGAGGCGTGGCCGAGAATGGCGGCGTGATTATGGTGAATTTCTATCCGGGGTTCATCTTGCAGGAGCTAGCGCCCGAGGTGGGCGAGCGGGCCAACACCATCAAGGCGATCCGCGCGAAGCACTTGGACAACGCCGCAGGCAAGGCCGCAGCTAACGAGGCCGTCGAAGCATGGGAGCGCGACCATCCCAAACCGCGCGGCACCGTAAAAGACGTTGTCGATCACATCGACCACATCGTCAAGGTGGCCGGCATCGACCACGTGGGCCTGGGCTCGGACTACGACGGAATCCCCACGGTCCCCGAACAACTAGACGACGTGGCCGCCTTCCCCAACATCACACAAGAACTACTCGCCCGAGGCTACTCATCCGGCGACATACACAAGATTCTCGGCCAAAATCTAATCCGCGCCTTCCGAGAAGCGGGGGCCGTTTCCGACAAGGGCAAGTAACGGCCTCCGTACAGGACGGGCAGAAGCGACTGCCCGCTTGAACATGACGGGCACTTAATCATGGGCGGTTATCGTATCAAATCGCCGTGAACACGCCGATGCGTATGGACGCGAACACGATTACGGCTCGAAACCGATGCGCCGCAGCAGATCGTCGAACCGCGGGTCGGCATGAAGCGACTTGAAGCACGGATCAGCCCGCAAGATCCAGCCGATTTCGAACGCACGCTCGACGTACGCCCGGTCGAGCTGGTGGAACGCCTCATCCACTTTGCCGAGCCCGGCGTGCACAATGGCCATATTGTACGCCGAGACGTACTGCGCTTGGGATCGCTGATTGAGTTCGTCAAGAATCCGCCTCGCCTCGTCGACACGCCCTGCTCGTGCATAGGCATAACCCAGTGCGGCCACGTATTCGATGGACCGCTCGCCGAGTGCGATGGCCCGCCTGATTTCCGCAACGGCCTCCTCGAATAACCCAACCTCGGCGTAGCAGCGGCCGAGGACGAAATGGGCATACGGGAACTCGGGTGCGAATTCCAGCGCTATACGCGTCTGTTCGACGGCCTCGTCAAAACGATGGGCGCGGTAGTAGATCATCCCCACCGTCGTGTTAATGATCCGCGAGGCGGGATCGAGATGTTGCGCCTGCTTGATCTGTGCGAGTGCGTCCTCGAAGCGGCCTTGTCCCGTAAGGAACTCGGCATACCACTGGCGCGTCGTCGGATGGGCCGGGTTGAGCCGAATGGCCTCACGCAACTCGCTCTCGGCACCGCGATGGTCCCAACTGTAACTTCTGTAAATCGCGCTCGCCAAGTGGGCCTCACCCAGCGTCTCGTCGAGCGCAATCGCCTTTTCGGCCTCCTCTTTGACCCGTGCCAACGCAACCGTAGGGGCAAGATACCCGTGGCCCGCGAGGACGACATGGGCCAGCGCCAGACCTACGTGCGCCAAAGCGAAGTCGGGGTCGGTTTCCACGGCGGACTCGAAGAACTGGATGGCTCGCTGAAGCGACGACTCGGTGCGTTTGTTCCAATGGTACAGCCCCTTCAGGTACGCATCATGGGCGACCGAGCTGGCGGTCGGCTCGCGATCCAGCGTCGATTGGTCCTCCGGCAGCAGCGTGACGGCCAGCGCTCCCGCGACGCGGCGGGCCACATCGCTTTGGATCGCGAACACGTCCTGCGTGGTGCGGTCGTACGTGTCCGCCCAGAGTTGGGTCTGATCGCTGACCTGGATGAGCTGCGCGGTGATGCGCACCCGCTCGCCGATACGTAGCACGCTGCCTTCAAGGATGTATTCTACGCTCAGTTCGCGGCCAATCTGGTCGATGCCCTTGGTCGTGTTCTTGTATCGCATGGCCGAGGTGCGAGCGATCACGCCCAGCTTCTTCGGTTGCAACCCGCCGAGCCGGGCGATCATCTCCTCGGTCATACCGTCGCTGAACCATTCCTGGGGATCGGGACTCATGTCCATAAACGGCAGCACGGCCAGCATGATCTTGCCGTTCGGTGTCTTGGCTGTCGATTGTGGCTTTTCTTCAACTTCCAAGCCTATACGCCGCAACAGGTCATCAAACCGCGGATCGTCGTGCAGGGAGTCGAAAGCTGGGTTCACCGCAAGGTAGGGAAGGGAAGTCTTGCGCTGATCATAGGCTCTCTCCAGCCACTCGAACGCCTTGTCATCGTCGCCCAGCTTGGCATATGCCGTGGCTAGGCTCAGCGACGGAACAGGTCCTTGTTTGCGTCCCGCCTTGGCTTCCAAATTATCGATTGTCCACTTCAGGGCGACTTCCCAACCACCGGCAGCGTAGGCCTGTGAGTATGCTGCGATTTCCTCCAGCTCACGCCCGCTATGGCGCATGTCCTTTTGATGCTCCAAGGCGGCCAGGTCGAACTGACCTTTGCGCTCATGAAGCGCGGCAAGATATGAATGCGCCCACGGATCGTTTGGTTCCAGCTCACGGCACGCCCGGAATTGCAGCATCGCGTCATCGAACCTCCTCGCAAAGTAGAGGGCTTGGCCGTATGCCAGGTTTGCCGCGAGCGAAAGCGGGTCGAGCTGCCGAGCCCGTTGAGCTTGAGCGATGCCCTCATCGAACCGGCGCATCGCCAACAAGTACCAGGCATAGGCGATGTGCGGACGTGCATCACTGGGGCTGAGTTCAATCGCCCGCCGGAAACTCCGCTCGGCTTCCACCCAGTTCCAATCATAGTAGAATGCGTTTAATCCCAGTATCCGGTGTGCGTCGGCAAGTGTGTCGTCCAACTCCAGCGCCCGCGTCGCTAGTTGTCTGGCTTTGGGAAAGGCCTCCTGGCGGGGGAGATGACCGGCCCACCCTAGAAAAGTGTAGGAACTGGCCAACCCGGCATAAGCGGGTGCGTAGGCGGGGTCTTTGGCAACAGCCTGCTCGAAATACTCAAGCGCTTTCTCGCGACCCAGCGTGTTCAAGTTACGCCGGTAGTGCTCACCCAAGAGATAGGCCTCGTAAGCGTCCGGATTGACGGGGCGAGCGCTCGCGAGGCGCAACTCTTCCTCCGGTGATACGGCGATCTTGATTTCGCGTGCGATGGACCGCGCTATATCCGCCTGCATCGCCAGAATGTTGCGCATGTCGCGCGCGTAGCGGTGGCCCCAAAGTTGTTCGGAGGTGGCTGCCCTAACGAGACTCGCTGTGATTCGCACCCGATCGCCAAAGCGCGTTACCGTTCCTTCTACTATCGCATCGACGTTCAGTTCGTGCGCGATCTCAGTAAGCGACAGGTCCGTGTCCTTGTATTTCATCACCGATATGCGCGCGGTGACCTTGAGGGCCTTGATCTTCCCCAATGCCGTAATGAGCTCCCCGGTCATGCCGTCGGCGAAATACTCTTGCTCCGGATCGCCGGAGAGGTTTTCCAGGGGGAGGACGGCCAGCGATGTAATTGGACCAAGGGAAGCGAGCCCGGCTGCGCGCTCGGTTCTCGAACCCACATAAAGCGCCAGGGCGGCTACAACAACGAACCCGGCCATCACGGCGATTGGGGTCCGATGGCGGCGGAGCGATTTCTTGAGAACGTAGAGCGAGCTGTCGCGCTTGGCCTCGATGGGCTCGCCGGCGAGGTAACTGATGATGTCCTGTCGAAGTG
>JADFRH010000113.1 GCA_022561415.1 Planctomycetota bacterium | reverse complement strand
CAAACCGGCGTATCTCGACGAAATGTCAATTAAAAGGCAACAACAGTAGCTTCGAGACGTCCCAGAGGTGCGAACCTCGCCTGGGGTTACTTATCCAAACAGCGCTGCTATGCGTTCGCCCACCACCCGGTCCTCGCCCTCGTTGAGGCCGAAGGCGTGGAGGATGATCCAGTTGTCGCCCTCCCTTACCCTGGTCCAGATGGGCGGGTCGCCGGCTTTCAACCTATCCACCACGTCCTGGCACGACATGCCGGTCACCGCGGGGTCCACTTCCAACGTTACACCATAGGGCTGGTGGCCGATGATGTTGTCGTTGAGCTTGACCTTGACGCCGGGGATTCCCTGCAGGGGCGTCAGCATGTTGCGGCACTTTTCCTCGGTGTCGGCCAAACGGTCCTCGTGGTTCAGGGTCATCCAACGCCGCACCGCCGGGCCCCGGCCACGTCGCTGTGGAGCGAGTCGCCGATGTGTATGGCGCGATCTGCCGTCACGCCGAGACGATCGAGTGCCTGCTCGAAGATGTAGGTGCCGGGTTTGTAGCAGCGAACGGCCTCCGAGCTGATCACGGCGTCGAATCGCAGCCCGTTCTTTTCGATGGCGGCCATCAATGGCTCGGTGTCGGCGTTGGAGACGCAGCAGATCGGTCGATCCACGCGGCGTAGGAATTCGACCGCGTCCGGGTGGAGTGGCGGATCAGCCCAGTATGATTCGAGCTCGGCAACGAGGCCGATCAGGTCAGGACACATAGCGATGAAGTCGGCTTCGGCGTCTTGCGGGGCGAGTGCCTGGAGGGTCTCGCGTAGGCTTACGATCTCGCACTCGTGGAGCGTGCGAAACCTGCAAGCAGGCTTTGCCTGTGCGTCGTGGTTGCTGGCAAGGACCGTGGCAAAGTACCGTTCCCCCCAACGAACCGCGAAAGCCTCCGGGGTGATGTCGAGCCGGCACGACTCCACCACGGTTCGGCAGGTACGCAGCACGGCCATGCGGTCGCCGGCCGCGATCGTTCCGTAAAAATCAATCAGGATGGCATCGGGCGTTGTTGGTTGCATGTGTCTTACCGCTACACTCGTCTTGATAGGACAAACCAGCCACAAAGTCGACCCGCAAGCCGGCCGTGCCGGTCAGGGTGAGAATTGATTTTCCCGGAGTCTGCCCCTACAAGAACGTCCCGAGCGTCCGGCATAGCCGGTTTGCCGGTGGCCCGAACAGGAGAATTCCGTTGCCGATTGCCTACAACAAACGAAGCCACCGCTGCGGCGAATTACGCGGTACGCACACCGGAGAGCAGGTCCGCCTTGCGGGCTGGATGCACAGCAGCCGCAATCACGGCGGGCTGGTGTTCGTCGATCTGCGTGACCACACGGGGCTCGTGCAACTCCAGTTCAACCCCGATCGCAACGCCGAACTGCACAAGACGGCCAGTTCGTTGCACTTTGAGGACGTGATCGCCGTCGAGGGCACCGTCATCAGCCGCGGGTCGCAGGTCAATCCGAAGTTGGCGACGGGCGAGATCGAGATCGAGGTCGATGCGATCGACGTTCTGAGCCGGGCCGACCCCCTGCCCTTCCCCATCAACGACG
The DNA here is from genome assembly GCA_022561415.1 of Planctomycetota bacterium. The sequence continues at coordinate 6,015 of JADFRH010000113.1, read as the reverse complement.
ACTTCGACGCCAACGAGGATCGCTGCCTCGAGTCGCGGTTCCTGCACTTCCGCCGACCCGAGGTGCAGAAGATGTTTCGCTTGCGGCATCGCGTCGGGCGAGCCATTCGGGAGTATTTCCATGAGAACGGCTTCGTGGAGATCGAGACGCCCTTTCTGACAAAATCCACGCCGGAGGGCGCCCGAGACTACCTTGTTCCGTCGCGCGTTCGCCCGGGCTCCTTTTACGCCCTGCCGCAGTCGCCGCAGATTTTCAAACAGTTGCTCATGATCGGCGGATTTGACCGCTACGCTCAGATCGTTCGGTGCTTTCGCGATGAGGATCTTCGGGCCGACCGCCAGCCGGAGTTCACCCAACTCGATATGGAAATGGCGTTCGTACAGGCCGACGACGTCATGGAACAGGTCGAGGCGTGCGTGAAACGCATCTTCAAGGACGCGCTGGACATGGATATTACGCTCCCGTTTCCGCGCATGGGCGAGAGGGAGGCGATGGAGCGGTTCGGCATCGACCGGCCTGACACGCGCTTTGGGATGGAACTACTGGACGTGACTGAGCTCGCCGGCAAGAGCGGGTTTCGCATTTTTGAAGAGGCGATCAAGGCCGGCGGCGTGGTGAAGTGCCTCGTCGCACCCGGCGCGGCCTCTCAATCCCGCAAAGTGTTCGACGGGCTCACCGAAGAGGTCAAGGGCATCGGCGCGGGCGGGCTGCCGTATGTCAAGGTGAATCAGGGTGACGGCGGCGCCGAGTTCGCAACGGGTATCGCCAAGTTCATCCAGCCGATGTGTGCCGAGTTCTGCGAAATCCTCGGAGCGAAGCCCGGCGACGCCATCTTCTTTGCGGCCGGGACTTTCGCGGACGTCTCCAAGTATCTCCACTACACGCGAACACGACTGGCCGACATCCTCGATCTGATCCCCGAGGGGCTGTGGAACCTGCTGTGGGTCGTCGACTTCCCACTGGTGGTGTGGGACGACGAGGAAAAGCGCTGGAACAGCACGCATCATCCGTTTACCGCGCCGCTTGACGCCGATCTCCCGAAACTCGAAAGCGACCCCGGCAGCGTTCGCGCGAAGGCGTATGACCTCGTCCTGAACGGAACCGAGATGGCCGGCGGCAGCATTCGTATCCATCAGCAGGACGTTCAGCAAAAAGTGTTCGGTCTCCTCGGCATCGGCCCCGAAGAGGCGAACGCCAAGTTCAAGTTCCTGCTCGATGCGCTGCGATTCGGAGCCCCGCCGCATGGCGGCATCGCCTTTGGGTTCGACCGCTGGGTGATGATGCTCGCGGGGAGTCAGAGCCTGCGCGAGGTGATCGCCTTCCCCAAGACGACCCGGGCCGTTTGCCCGCTGACCGATGCGCCCGGGGCGGTATCCACCGCGCAGCTCGATGAACTCAATCTGGCGATCAAGCAGGCGCCCGAAAATTAGGGGGAGCGATGGATGGGCGATCGCACGAAGACCCTGGCCGCGGTCATGCCGGCGCCCTCCGCCGATGGAAAGAGCCCTGCCGTCTGCGAATTGCGTGAGCTGCCCCTGCCCGACCTGGAGCCGGACTCGGCGATTCTCGAGGTCGAGCTGAGCGAGGTGTGCGGAACGGATGTGCATCTGCAACACGGGCGCCTGGCGGGCGTGCCCTACCCGATCATCCCCGGCCACGTCTCCTGCGGAACCCTGGCGAAGATTCGCGGCACGCTGCGCGACGTGAACGGCGTGGCGTTTGCCGAGGGAGACCGGGTCACGTTTTTCGACGTCCACCGCACGTGCGGGCGGTGTTGGTACTGCACGATCGCGAAGGCGTCGACGCGGTGCCCCCACCGAAAGGTCTACGGTATCACGTACGGCATCGAAGACGGCCTGACCGGCGGCTGGGCTCAGCACATTCACATCAAACCCGGCGTGCAGTGCATTCGGCTCGAGGGCGTGGAAAGCGAGCTGTTCATGGCCGGTGGATGCTCGCTGCCGACGGCGCTTCATGCGGTGGAGCGGGCGGACATCATGTTCGGCGATACGGTGCTGGTGCTCGGCTCCGGGCCTGTGGGGCTCTCGGCCGTCGCGCTATCGACCCTGCGCGGGGCGGGTCGCGTACTGTGCATTGGGGCGCCGGACGCGCGGCTCGCGCAGGCCAAACAGATGGGAGCGTCGGAGGTGCTGGAGTTTACGCGGCACAGCGACGACGAGCGCACGGCATGGGTGCGTCAGTTCACCGGCGGACGCGGCGCGGATGTCACGATCGAATGTACCGGCGCGCCGCCGGCCGTGACGCAGGCGATGCGCATGACGCGCGACGCCGGACGGGTCGTGGTCGTCGGACAGTACACCGACCACGGCGAAACGAGCTTCAATCCCCATCTCGACCTGAACAAGAAACATCTGGACGTCCGCGGCTGCTGGGGCTCGGACTATTCTCACTTTCATCGGAGCGTGGACCTCCTGCGCAGGCCGACGGCGGCCAAGCTGTGGTCGACGCTGGTGCCGGAGCGATACCCGCTGGGAAGAGTCAACGAAGCCCTTGACGACGTCGCCGCCGGCAAAATCGTCAAGGCTCTGGTCGTGCCCCAGCGATGAGGCGGAACCGCGTTACGTTTTTCACGAAGCCGGACTGCTCACTCTGTGACGGCGCGATGTACGTGGTTGAGCGCGTTCGGGCCAGGTTACCCTTCGAGTTCGAATCGGTCGACATTACCGCGCCGGGCAACGAGCGATGGTGCGAGAGCTATAAGAATGACATTCCGGTCGTCCACCTCAATGGCGAGGAAATCTTCCGGCATCGCGTCGACGAACGGAAGCTGAGGGCCTTTCTCTCTGAAGCGTAGCGGCGAAGACATGGCGGCGCTTCGCTTGGCCATGCCACCCGACAAACCGCCGTTGCCGGAGTGCTACGTGCAATCATACATGTTTCGTTTGGTGGGATCGCACAGGCCCGCCTGGTTGTACGGCTCGATCAGGTCGGCCACTTCCTGCTGAAACGCTCGCAAATCTGACGAGCTCACTTCGTTCGAGCCTGCCAACTCGCACACTCTGCCATACCCCTGCCGGACTGCCGAAACGAACCGGGGGTCATGGCTCAGGAGGAATCCGTCGTCGGGTCCGGCGGAGCCATCTCGCCGCCGCAGCTCAGCGGTGTGGGCGCCGGCGAAGTAGAACATCGCGTAAGCGCTCATGAGCTCGAAATGTGCGAACGAAACGAAGCAGCCGTGAATGATCGTGTCGAGCAAGGCAACGTCGCGGCGCAAGGCCTGCTCGTAGCGGGCCAGGGCGTCGACCCGGTTGCTTGGATTCGAACCGTCCGACAGGATTCGGATCAGGCGTTCGATGCCCAGCAGTGTGAACGCGTTGCCGGGGCTGTGGAGCGGGTCTACGAAACCGGCCGTGTAGGGAAGCATCGCCCAGTTCGAGCCGGCCGTTCGAGAACAGGCTCGCTGTTGGCGCCGCGTCTTGGTGAGCGGCCTGACGGCGTGGGCGTTTTCAAACTGTCGGGCGATGGATGGAAACCGACCGAGCAAGGATGCCCACGCGTCGTCAGCCGTCATGGTATCCCAATCCCGGTCGAGAAGATCGCGCGTCGCATCGAGGACGAACCCCGCGCTGGTGATTCCGTTGTCGAATCGCAACACCCACATCCATCCACCATCGAAGATGTGATGAAGGGCGGCCGCATCGCACGGAAAGGGGTGGTGTTCGGTGGACCGATCGCCCGGCGCCGTCTCATCGTACACGTCCTGCCATAGCCGAACGTTCTCGAAGTGCCCGTACACGGTCCGCGAGTTTGTCCGAATCCCGGTCGGACTGTCGTCGAGGTCGAGCGCCTCGCGAAGCACGCCTCCGACGCCCGAGGCATCCACGATGAACCGCGCTTTGATCTCAACCGGGTCGCTGCCACGCCGCGCGGTGATGTGCCATGTCTCGCCTTCTCGCATTTGCTCAATCTCGGTCCGGTCGAAATAGGGAATCCCGGCCGACCGGACTTCGCGGACGAAGAAATGATCGACGTCGGCGCGGAACCAATGGGTGTCGCTCTGCTCGTTGTTTGGGCTGGCCGTCACCAACAGCTCGTTGGCGTGATCGGATCGCGGAGCAAATCGCTCGCCGGCTTGGTGATGAAAGTAGCTGAACCCTCGCTTCAGCCCAAAGCAGACTTCGGGGTACGTTCGTTGCCAAAGTCCATACTTGCTCAGGGGCGCCAGGCGCGGGAGGTTGTATTGCTCGGCGAGATCGGCCAGAATCAGGCCGGCCATGGGCGTCGACGACTCCCCGATGGTGAAGCGCGGATGGGCGCCGCGTTCGATCAGCACGACCGACAGACCGATGCGCTCACACAGCAGCGCCGTCAGACTCCCCCCGAACCCAGCACCGATCACGGCCACGTCCGCATCAAGGGTGGTCTTGCTCATGCATTACACCCGCATTCGACGGGCGGCAGAATCGTTTGCTGAAGGTTCATTTCGGACAGCCTTTTCTTCCGCGCGGGACCACACACGGTACAGCTATGGAACTTTTCGAGATCCCAGAGGTCCATGAAAACGCGGCCCTGATTCATTTCGATGCCCCGCTCGAGCACCCGCTCGATGGATGGGAGCGTCGGTGGCTCAAACAGACCGCCTGCTTGCAACGCCTCCATCGCACCGTTTCCCGCACGGGTCGGTATGACGGCGCAGCAGCTCACACCGATCGAGAACGCGTATTCGATGGAGCGCAGCGCCCAGTCGACACCCTCCTCTTCGGACTGAAACGGCGTGCGGAGAAGTATGAACGCCCGCACGGCCATTCCGTGGCCGGTCAGGAATCGCGTCGCGCATTCGTAGTCTTCGAGGGTCATGCGCTTGTTCAGCCGGGGCAGCACGTTGGGATCGATCGTTTCGAGACCCATCGCCACTTCGAGCTTGGGCGCAAGCGCGTCGGCGAACGCGGCACATCGCTCGTCCACGAGTCGGGGGTGAGACTCAACGACGACCGCGCGGTGCCCGGCCACCAGTTCGACGATGCGCGAGCGATCCTGTCTGGATATCGCCTGCTCGTCGAAGAAGTTTCCAGAGTTGTAGAGCTTGACCCGGGGCACCGGGGGAAGCCGCCCCAGTGCCCACTCGACCTGAGACGCGACGGAGCCGACCGGCACACGATCCTCGGTCGTGTTCTTCCACAGATCGCACATCAGGCATCGAAACGGGCACTCCTGATTGGTGATGAAAATCGTGGCGACGTCCTCGATGGTGCCCTCGGCGGTGCGCTCGGGCTCGACGAGCGTCGCGTAGGGGCGCGAGGCATCGACAGCGTTTCGCGCTCCGCGCTTCGAGAGTATCCAGCGGTCTTCAAGGAGGTAATGAAGAGTCGGTAGTGAAGAGTGAAGAGTGAAGAGTCGTGGCGGCTCCTCTTCACTCTTCACTAACGACTTTTCACTATGGTCGTCAAGCGTGTGCGGGCTCTGCATCAAAGACCGTCTGGAAAATGCGGCGATAGGCCTGGGGAGACTCTGGGAACAGGTTGCGGGAGCGGTCGGCCTTGACGGCGCCGTGCTGGAAGCGTCTCTTCTCGAACACGGGCATGGAGAGGCCGGTGACGGCCTTGATGCCTCGGGCCACGACCTCGCCCTTGAGCTTGTAGAGCCGATCGTGATCCCAATCGGTCAGCTCGATGAACGGGATGCCCTCGGCCACCTCGATCACGTCGGGCTGGGTGAAGGGGCTGAAGCTCTCGAACCCCGTGAGGGATGTGGCCGCGAACGTGCGCGTGCATCCTCGACTCAGACCGCCGGTGTAGACGAGCGAATGCTTGATCGAGTCGACGCCCCACCCCTCGTGGTAAAGCATCGAATTGTTGAGCACGCTGCGAATGGTCAGCTCGGGATTCTCCTCGATGGGATAGTCCTTGAGGTTTTCGTCGCCGCCGTCGCCGTCGATCAGGTGTCGCCACGAGGGGTAGCGCTGCCGAATGCCTCGACAGAGCGCCAGGGTCATGGCGGCCGCCTGAATGTCGAGCGGTTTGTAGTCCTCGGCGACGCGGACGACCTCGTTCAGAT
>JADFRH010000112.1:1046-7596 GCA_022561415.1 Planctomycetota bacterium | reverse complement strand
CCGAGACCTGCACCACCGGATGCCGCGGCTTGGCCTCCAGGCCGCCTGTCGGTCCCTCGGGGTGGCGCCAGTCGGCGCCCGGCCGCAACCGCCACCGCCGGTCCCAGACGTAGCCGGCACCGCGCCGCTCGGCATCGGTGCGGTGGCCGCTTGCCGCCACGAAGCGGGCGAACATGGCGTTGAAGCCGGGCAGACCGCCGTCGTGGTAGTGGAGCGGAGTCTTTCGGGTCGTTCGAGACAACCGCCATCCGAGGCCCCACGGTTCGCCGCGCTTGTAGGGCGTAGTAGCGACCTTGTACATCGCGGCGTCGAGCACATTGCCGGCGCGTAGTGCCTGATCCCACTTGAACAGGTCGCGGGCCGTGCTGACGATGCCGCCGGGGCCGAGTCTTAGCCAGGTGCCGCCGTACGAGTTCGCCCTTCCGTCCACGCCGTACTTCTTCACTTTCTCTCCGGAGCCCACCGCAACCCGGTCGAGATGCGGCGTGATCTCGTCGAGAAAGAACGTGTCGTTCATACCCGCCGGCGCGAAAACCCGACGCCGCACGGATTCTTGAAACGACCCGCCGTCGATGCGCTCGATCATCGCGGCCAACACGGAATAGCCAACGTTGGAGTACCCGTGCTTCTTCCCCGGCTTGCTCTCGAGAGGCGTCGCCAAGAACCACTTTAGAAACGCATTGCGATCCAACTTGGAAAACGGATCGGGGTGGTTGGCAACTATGCCGGAGGTGTGGTTCAGCAGATGCTTGATCGTGATGCGGGCCTTGTCACGCGGCACACCGTCAATGTGACGCCCGATGGGGTCCGAGAGCTTCAGCTTCTTCTCGGCCTCCATCTGAAGAACGACCGCAGAGGTGAACATCTTGGCGAGCGAGCCGATGTAGTACAGCGTGTCGGTCGAAGCCTTGGCACCCGACGCCTCATCAGCGACGCCATAGGCCCGATCCAGCGCCACCAGTCCGTCACGCTCCAACAGCACCTGCCCGCGGAACCCGCCGGACACCTGCGTCTCAAGCCAGCGGTCGAGTGCGTCGGCGTTTTCCTTGGGTCCGCCCGCAAGCGCTTCGCCGGCCGCGAAGAGAATGGACGCACAAACTACCATCAACGTGAATCGGGTGCGATTCGCCATGACCATCGTAATCCTTATGAAACAGACGTAGAAGGGATCCGGGCCTATATTCAGAATCCATGATGGGTTATTCCGGCATGTCGCTCGATATTTTCCGGTTAAGAAGACAGGCGTTATGATCTTGCCGGGTGGCACGCCCGCAACGGGCGTGTCTCGCACACCGTAACGGAAAAAGGAGCCGGACCGATATGAGCACCAAACTCGACGATTTTATGGGAAAAATGCTGGGCGACATGGGGGCGGTGGCCAGCGCCTCGCTTGTGCTGCTCGGCGACAAGCTGGGCCTCTACAAGGCGCTGGCTGAAGATGGACCGCTCGATTCAGCCAACCTCGCCGAGAAGACCGGCACCACCGAGCGATACGTTCGCGAATGGTTGGCGGCACAGGCCGCGTCGGGCTACGTCGAATACGACGAGAGCACCAACCAGTTCTTCCTTAACGACGAACAGAAAGCCGTCTTCGCCGACGAGAACAATCCGGCCTATATGGCCGGTGCCTTTTACGGGCTCACCTCCATGTTCCTCGACGAACCGAAGATCACCAAGGCGTTTCGCACCGGCGACGGCGTGGCATGGGGTCAGCACAACGAATGCCTCTTCTGTGGAACGGAGAAGTTCTTCCGACCGGGCTATATGGCCAACCTGACGGCCGACTGGATTCCGGCCCTCGACGGCGTGGAAGAAAAGCTCAAAGCCGGCGCGAAGGTGGCCGACGTCGGTTGCGGGCACGGCGTATCGACGGCCGTCATGGCCAAGGCCTATCCGAAGTCGACGTTCATCGGATACGATTTTCATGAGCCGTCGGTCATTCGAGCGCGCGAGGTCGCCAAGGAAGAGGGCGTCACCAACGTGACGTTCGAGGTCGCGGCCGCCAAGACCTATCCCGGCAAGGACTTCGATCTCGTCGCGCTCTTCGACTGCCTGCACGACATGGGTGACCCGATCGGCGCGACCACGCATGTGCGCAGCTCACTGAAGCCCGATGGCACGCTCCTGATCGTCGAACCCTTCGCGCACGACGAGCTGGCCAAGAACCTCAATCCCGTCGGGCGGATGTACTACAGCTTCTCGACCATGATCTGCACGCCGGCATCGATCGCCCAAGAGGTTGGTCTGGCGCTCGGCGCCCAGGCCGGCGAAAAACGACTGCGCGAGGTGATCGAGGCCGGTGGGTTCACGCGATTCCGACGGGCGACGGAGACGCCGTTTAGTCTTATCCTGGAAGCCAGACCGTAATTGCCGTGTCACCGCTGAAAATATTTTGGCTCACCTCTGCGATATTATTTTCGCTCGTGGGCGGACTGTCGCTTTTCTGGCCTCCAGCGCTGTGGGCGCTTGTGCTGATCGGCCCACTCTTTCTGCTGGGCATTCACGACATGTGCCAGCGCTCGCATGCCGTGATCCGCAACTTTCCCGTCATCGGCCGGGCTCGGTATTGGATGGAGACGATCCGCCCGGAGATTCAGCAATACTTCGTCGAGTCCGACACCTCGGGGCGACCCTTCAGTCGCGAGCTCCGCAGCGTGGTCTACCAACGGGCCAAAGTCGCCATCGACACCCGCCCCTTCGGCACGCTTCGTGATCTTGACGCCGTCGGCTGTGAATGGATCGCCCATTCGTTGACGCCCCAGCATGCGCCCGACGAGGAGCCGCGCATCATGATCGGCGAGGGTCGCTGCGAGAAACCCTACGCGGCGTCGCGGCTGAACGTCTCGGCCATGAGCTTCGGCTCGCTAAGCTCCAACGCCATCCGTGCGCTCAACGGCGGCGCTAAGCTCGGCGGCTTCGCTCACAACACGGGCGAGGGCGGGATCAGCCCGTACCATCTCGAACCGGGCGGCGACTTGATCTGGCAGATCGGCACGGGCTACTTTGGCTGCCGTACGGGCGAGGGTGGCTTCGACCCCGATGAGTTCTCCGCCAAGGCGCGTTTGGACTCGGTCAAGATGATCGAGATCAAGCTGTCGCAGGGCGCCAAGCCGGGGCACGGCGGTATTCTTCCTGCGGCCAAGGTCACGCCGCAGATCGCCGAGATTCGAGGCGTGCCGATGGGCCAGGACGTGCTGTCGCCACCCTGCCATCGCGAATTCTCCACGCCCAAGGGCCTGCTCGATTTCATCGTGCGTCTTCGCGAACTCTCGGGCGGCAAGCCGGTCGGGTTCAAGCTCTGCGTGGGTAGGCCCAGCGAGTTCCTGAGCATCTGCAAGGCCATGGTCGAGACGGGGACCGTGCCGGACTTCATCGCTGTGGACGGGTCCGAGGGCGGCACCGGGGCCGCGCCGATGGAGTTTTCCAACTCGATCGGTATGCCGCTGACTGACGGCCTGCTCTTCGTTCACAACGCCCTGCGCGGCTGCGGACTTCGCGAGACGATTCGCGTGATCTGCAGCGGCAAGATCGTGACCGGCTTCAACATGGTTCAGCGCATGGCGATCGGCGCCGACCTGTGCAACTCGGCCCGGGCGATGATGTTCGCGTTGGGCTGCATTCAGGCGCTCAAGTGCAATACGAATCACTGCCCCGTCGGCGTGACCACCCAAAATCCGGACCTGGTTCGCGGACTTGACCCCGAAGGAAAGCGGCATCGCGTCTACAACTACCACCGCAACACAATCCACAGCTTCCTTGAGATTCTCGCCGCCGCCGGACTTTCCGGGCCGGAAGACCTGAAACCCTGCCACATTCAGCGGCGCGTGAGCCCGACCGAGGTCAAGGACTACGAACGCTTCTACAACTACCTGGAGCCGAGTGCGTTGCTATCCGCGTCGCCACCCGAGTCGTTCGCCGAAGCATGGTCACAGGCCAGTGCAGAGCGGTTCTAACCACGACGGCCCGACCACGACCGCTCGCGTCAAGCGCACTGTTTCCGTACCGCGACCGTAAGGGAGCGGCCAAGCGGGTACACCTTTTTTTGCGCAGCGTCCGGGCCCCGCACCGGACGTCGCTCTCTAAGCCATCTAAGTGGATGACTTCCAACCCTGCTCAGCGCCACGCCGTCGAAACATACCGTTTATTTGATTCCGAGCAGGGATCGTGCGGCGTCGCGAATCGCCGGCCAGGCCGTTGATTTCGGATCGATGACCTCGAAATGCCCGGCGTCGGGAACTTCGATGATTTCGATTTGCTTATCGCCTGCGGCCCGAGCCGCCTTGGCATAGGCCTTTCCGACCCAGCCCCAAGCGGAATCGTCTTTTCCTATGACCAAGATCTGGCGAACGCCCAGGGGTGCCATCATCGCCGGAGAGGCATCGCGATAGCGATTGGGGAACTCCGCAGGTCCGCTTGCAGAGCCGGCTTGGTGGTCGCCCATTAGCTTGTCGATGACGTGATCGCAGACTTGCTTTTCGTGCAACGCGGCCAGCTGAGGTGCCGGGGCAAGACCCAGCACACCCACGACCGCTATCGGTTCCCCGCAACGAATCTCGCTGTCGCCCGGCAACTTGTCATTCGCCGCCAGCCAAAGGGCGAAGTGCCCACCGGCCGAATGCCCGGCCACGATGACCCTGGCTAGATCAAGCGGATACTCCTTCGCCAGTGCACGTAGGTGTTTGGCCCCGTTGGCGACGTCCAGAAAGCTTCCCGGCCAGCCGCCACCCTCATCGCCGACGCGCCTGTACTCCAGATTCCAGACGGCCATGCCGGCCCTTGCAAAGCCGTTCGCCAGGGCGCGGCTGTGCTTGATGTCGTATTGCGCGAGCCAGCAACCGCCGTGGATAAAAATAACAACGGGATGCGGTCCCGCGCCGGTGGGCAGGGTGAGTTCGCCGAACTGAAGCGGCTTCTCGCCATAGGCGATTTTTTTCCCGGCCGGTGCCTTCGCCAGCTCAGCAAGATTCGTACGAGCCTGACCGCCCGCACTTTCGACGCTCGAAACCCCAAGGCAGACGCAACAAACCGCTAGAAGGTTTCTCATGGTAACGCTTTCGTTAATGGACATTGCGTCGATCCTGACGAGAACGAATCTTCAGAAACCCGTAAGACTTGTGGGCGATGAGGCGATTTCTGTCAAGTACGTTCGTCACCACAACCTCGACGGTCCTACGCCGTTACGCAATACTCTACCCCGGTTGCAAGAACTCTGCGTACCCTATAACCTCATGTTTGTGTTCTTTCGCCCGGTTCAGGATCAACCGAGACGCACGACAAACCACTCGATCACTAACGCGAGCTCTGGAGCTCTTACGTGGCTGATGCATCCAAACAGCTCTTTGAATCACTTCGATCATACCGAAGCATCGAAACCCTGATCGAGAACGGCGAGGCCGAGTCTTTGTATCTCGAGTGCAAGTCACCCGGCGGTCCGAAAATCGGGTACGAGCTCACAAAGACGGTGGCCCGCTGCGTTTCCGCATTCAGCAACGCGGAAGGCGGAGTCATTCTGTGGGGCGTATCTACGACACATCACAAGCACGACGAGCGGGATATATTGACCCAGATTGAACCCATAGGAAAGATCAAGACCCTCGAAAGCCGTGTCGCGGAACTCCTGCCGCGTACAACGCGTCCGAGCATTCTAAATTACGAATCCAAAATCATTCAACGGAAAAAAACGGACACTCGCGGATTACTCGTCAGCTATATTCCCAAAACCACGGCGGATCCGCTTCAGGCGTCCGACGAGATTTTCTACTTTCGCTCCGGCAGTAGCAACGTGCCGACACCCTTCGAGATGATCAGACGCATGTTCGCCACTGCCGCCGTACCCGATCTTCACGCCGACCTTGGCGCACGTCAGGCTAAACGGCTTGACAACGGAAACTGGACCATCCCGCTGATCATCATAAACAGATAGAGTGCCATTGCCGAACACGTCGTTATCATTGTCGCGATCACAGAAACGGATCACGCCGACGCGTTCAATGTTGCTGGATTCCAAAACGAATCTGCGGTCAACGAGGAACCAACTTTCGCTAGGCACCTGCGAGCCGTCGTTCATAGGGAGTTAGACACATACTTGGGTCCTATCACAGTCACGATGCCGGGTGTACCGCGATCGCGGCGGTCGTTTTCTGTGGCAATAACAATGCACGCCAACGCCATGCGAGCCCGAGTTGTTCGCTTTAGGATCTTGTGCACATCAAAGACCTGCAAGTCCAAACTAACCAAGGAGGAGTTCCTCTACTAATTCTTGCCTGCGAGGGTGCTCCCAGCGGATGCCAGTCGTCCTCCAGCAATCATCCCCTGTCGAAGCCTGACCCCCTAACCGGTTGCACGATATGTATTTGTGCTTCGCGAACCGGTATGGGCTACTCCGCAAGTGCGAGATGGTTCGCATAACCGGTTTGTGTGTGGCGAAACGCGAGCGATCGGGTACCGTGTTATTGCGGTATGTTATCTAGCGAACCCAAACTCATCGGACAAATCTTCTGGGTGCCCCATTCTTGCGCAGCAAGGGTGGGGGACGGATGATCCAAGAAGT
>JADFRH010000112.1:543-1036 GCA_022561415.1 Planctomycetota bacterium | reverse complement strand
CAATCCTGACCCTAGCCATCCGCAACTTTGCCATCGTGCCCGTCCCCCACCCTTCGCCCGGGGCGAAGGATGGGGCACCCGCGCGGAACTGAAGTGACGCGGCCAGGTATCTCGAGAACTGGAGGCGGGCGGCAAGGCTCATCCTGTGCGTGAAACCGTTTTCGATGAACCCAGGCACCCGCAGAGCCGGGTAGGATTGCGCCGAGAATCGACCGCCCGCCGAGTGGGTTATCGGCGGATGGAGGCGCGGATTCGCTGTTGGATACGTCATTCCCGGCCACCCTGACCGGATTTGGTGGATACGCCACCCACAAGAACGAACAAGGCAACCCTGCTGACAACGAGCCCAATCTTCCGATATCGTAAGAAATGGTGGAACGCGGCCTGCCCCACTTGCCACGAATCTGCGGCGGGCTAACGTTGTCCGAGATGGCGTGTCCATGATCGCGGAAGCGACGAACAGGCAAACCTGCTTGCAGGTGAATCTCGACCG
>JADFRH010000112.1:0-533 GCA_022561415.1 Planctomycetota bacterium | reverse complement strand
GTAAGAAATGGTGGAACGCGGCCCGAACCGCTTGCCGTAAATCCACGGCGGGCTAACGATCGGCTTGACCGCGTGTCCATACCAGACGAAAAGACGAGAGACCATCGACCGCCCACAGGGCCTATTGATAGGAGCTACTCCATGACTCTGAACGAAAACTCAAAACGACGCATGACCGGCAGAGCCGGCTTGCTGGTCGGCCTGATCCTGTTCTGCGGGCTCGGCGTGACGCTGGCGGGTTGTGCCTCGAACGCCCAAACGAACTCACTGATCGGGGCCGGGCTCGGTGCGGCGATCGGAAACTGGATCGGCGACGACACCCAGGGAACGCTCATCGGCGCGGGTGTCGGGGCGGCGGCGGGCTATGCCATCGGTAACGAAGCGGACAAGGCCGACGCAAGAGCCCGGGACCGCTACGATGACCGTGATCGTTACGAAGACCGCGATCGAAATAGAAACAGAGATCGGGACCGCCACCACCACGGCGACGACGAGTAGCAGCCCCCGGACCATTCGCAATCAACCGCCGACCG
>JADFRH010000111.1 GCA_022561415.1 Planctomycetota bacterium | reverse complement strand
TCGTCCATCAGCCACCGCCATCGACCATCGCATCGAGAAGATCGCAGCTCTCCTCGATCTCTCCGGCATCGAGGCCCAGACACTCCGCCCCGGCCGAAAACGCGGAAAGGATCGAAACGCCGTGATCCGTAAACGCTGCCCGATTCAACGTGACGGAAACCAGGCCATAGACCGCCCGCGCTTGTGGCATCGCGAAGAGATTCGATGGAGTCCCTCGCACGTAGTTCGGAAAGACCACAAACCGAACCGGCCCCGGCTTCGCCACTCGATCCGGCGCCACGTCGTGCGGGTTGATGTAGCCGACGCGTCCTCTAACACCTTTGACGTGGTAGCGACCACCCGTCGTGGGCAGCGCCAACCGCTCGATGATATCGAACGCGCCCGACCTGACGCATATCGCCTTGGGGAACGGATGCATGAAACCCGTGGCCGGATCGATCAGAATCAGATCGTCACTGCCGTAGCGCCAGCCGCGCGCGAGCAGTGCGGCCGCCAACGTCGATTTTCCCGAGCCCGACCCTCCGGCGAGAATCACGCCGACGCCGTCTCGAACCATGCCGGCCGCACGCAATTGCAGAAAGTCAGTCCGCGTCGAGATCACACGTGAGTTGATGGCCCATTCCAACTGGGGCAGCACCTCGTCGCGGCGGAGCGGCTTGCCCATCTGCCGGCCATCGCCGAACACGCCGTAGCGCCGGCCGAGAGGGATTGACCCGCGGACCCGACGGACGTCCATGCGGATGGTTCCCGCCTCCGCCTGCTCACCGGGAGGGCTTCCGCGGTAGAGTCCGGAGAAATCCGCTGCTACTTCGTCAAGGTCGCTGCGCAGACTGACGGTGATCTCCCCCAGCCGTACCGACTGAGTGATTCGAGTGTCGGCTTCCGTCCAGGGCGTGTCGAAGGCGATCATGGAATCGTTTCCCGTTCGAGCAGCCCCGTCTGGGCGAAAACCGTCACGAGTTGCTCCACGTGATCCAGCGCGACGACGTAGTCGGTGTCGTACAGCTCGCTCATGGTTCGGCCGATTCGATCCACGGGGGTGGTCCCGTCGCATTGGCACCAGACGGAGAATGCGGTTTTGTTGAACCGGTACGCCCGAGAGGAAACTGGATCGAATAACACGACCTCGTGGTCCAGCTCTTGTTCCTGGACATCGCTTCGGCGGCGCGGCGGGCGCTGGGACGCGCGGGCAAACCAGCGCTGCGGAGCCGGAACAGTCTGTAGCTCGATGCTCATATCCGTTCGTCGGCCCTTCGCCCGGCGTGGAAAACGTCGAAACGTCGAGACCTCGGTTTCGACGTTTCGACGTTTCTTCACCGCCACGCGTGACAGCAGTGGACGCAGCCACCGCAGCAGGTGCGCGATCGGCAACCATCCCCAGTGACGCCGGCCATACCAGTCGGCCATGTGGGCTCGACCCGGTATCAGGATCCTGCGCAGATAACCGAGCACGAACAGCCATCCGGGCGTGGTCAACGCACTGACAAGCACGTGCATCACCGGGCGCTCGGCGTCGCGCGGCGCCTGACGAAGCGCCAACCGGTCGCGCCAAGTCACCTTCTTCTGCACCAGCGAAGGCAGCACATCCGCGGGAAGGAACGGCCCCAGTTCTCTTTCGGCCCGCACCAGCGCCTCACGCACGGGTAATGTCAATCGCCAACGATCCGCGGTGTCGACGAACCGTTGCCAATCGATCGCGTCGCGCCTCCGCGCAACCCAGCGGCGAAGGTCCACCAACCACGACCGTCGCGCGCAAGCGTGAATCGCGGCGTGGGCCGCAAGATGAATGAGCATCTCCTCGTCCGACGGAATCAGGATGGTCCCCTGGTCGATACGCATGCGCCGGGCCGACGCCCATAGCGCCTCGGTCGGCACCACCCGACCATACCGCAGCGGGCGAAACGGACGCACGTGCAGATCGATGCGCACCGGGTAGATGTGCCCGACCGTGTACTCCATTTCGTACTGAAACCGCGGGAAGAAATCCCCGTGAACCAGCGTCTCACTGCTCACGCCCCCCAGGTCTTCCAACAGTGCGAAGGCCCGCTTGATGTCCGATTCGTGGATCAACAGGTCGAGATCGTCCATCGGGCGCTGATCGGGTCGGTCGTAGACCGTCATGTTCAAGACGGCGCCTTTGAGGGCCATCAGCGGGACGCCGGACTCTTCGAATCTCGCCGCGATGCGATCCAGCACGCGCATCGTGCGCACGTTGCGAATGGCCCTACTCTGCGCGGCGATGGAAAGGCTCGATCCACGGCGCAGAGAACGGGTCGGGTTGACGGATGTCGCCCCGACCGGCGCGGATGAATCCGAGACGATCATCGCGGGACGCCCCCTGGCGGATGGCATCGCGTGTGCGTCGGCGGTCTCGGTGTCCAGCAATAAAGATGTCACGGCGTCGCTCTCGCGGCGGCATGTTGCTCGCCCGCGCCCGTTCGTGGCGGCGTCATCTCGTTTGCGATCGCGGACCAGAACACGGGACTGTTGACACAGAGGAGCGGAACGCGCCGACCGTTGAGAAACAGCGTCGGCGCCTCGGAGATACTGAGTCGTTTCGCCAACGCGATGTCCTCGCGCACTCGCGCACGCACGCCGGCGCTGTCCATGTCAAGCAGGAGTCGCTCGACGTCGAGCCCCGCCCGGGCGGCCAGCGCGGCGTAATCGCGCGACTCTCGTTTCCCAGGAGTGACGAAGAGCAATCGGTGCAAGCGCTCGAAGCCCTCCGCGCCGCCCTGTACCCGTGCGGCCTCCGACGCCCGGCACGACTTCAGCGGGGTTTCGGTTACTGGATCCGCAGCGCCTTCGGTCTGCGATGCATCGGGAATGCCGCCGGGCGCATGCCGGTACTCGACCTGCAAACCCCCGGCGAACGCCGAATCGATCATGTCGCTTCGCCGGGATTCAAAGCACAGGCACCCTGCGCACTCGTAGTCCGTGAAGATCACGAGCCGCGGCACGTTCAACGAAAAGCCCTCGCCCGACGACGGCATCTCGGGAATATCCACGACGGGTTGTGCGTAAAACTCACGAAGGACGAAGGCGGAATCGTTACGCATCTCGTCGATCTTCTCGCGAATGTCCGACAGCTTGCGCCATTGTCGGCGAACCTCGAGTGTGGCGTCGAAGTAGAGCCAAAGGGAAACCGACGCCGCCATCGTCGTCGCAACGGCCCACACGGCGAGTCGCGTCCGAGCCCGCCGTGGCAGGGCGCGACCCGCGGCAGGCATTTCGTCCGCCAACATGCGATCACCGCCGGCCAGCGCTTCGCGCCGTGAACGCCGCCACACCGACAGCATAGCCAGGAAGATCGCTGCGTTGAGCGCATGGGCCACGACGCAGGGTGGACACCACTCAGACAGCCCGAAGGCCATCACGGCGAGCAGGAAAGCGGAGCCGAGCAGACTGCACGCCAGATAGAACATCGTCGCCTGCCACAGCCACGTGGCCGTCGCGGGAATTCGCCCCAACATCGCGAACCAGATCGCCACCGCGACAAAGTGGACGAGACCGACCAGCGACGTCGGTACCAGGATGCGCCGTGAGCCAAGGTAAGCATCAAATGAACCCCACTCACTTCCGATCACACTCGCGCAGTCGGCGCTTTCGAGGCGGTCGAAATCACAGAGGCGAAGTAGGTAGTTCGTGCCGCCCGATTCGACTTCCCATCCACCATCGTGTCCGCGCAGCAGCGTGCCGGACACATAGGCGCCCGCGCAGGCGAGTAACAAGATCAGGGGAACCCCGAGACGATTCACGTTCGATCTCCTGACAAACGGACGTCACCGGCGCCGCGAGTCCCCCGGCGACGGGTAGGCCACGCGCGTCCGGCGAATCCGGCCGACAGTTCCTCCGCGCGCAACGTCCTCTAACCTGTTATGCGTATCGGACAACCGCTATCGGACCTGAAATGGCCGGCAGATGACCCCGGGCCGCTCCGAGAGCCACCCATCGTGCCCGAGCGCTGCGGGGAAGCCTATCGGACGACGCGAGCATCGACGCGTGACCCCGAGGCAGCCGCGAATCCTCGGTCCCACCGGGCGAAAGACCGATACCCAGAGCCATCCACACCGGTGCAAGAGGTGAATCGTACTCTTTGCCATGAACCCTTCGACCAATGCACCTCGGCCAATCTATGGTCGTAGGGTCGATACGGAGAGTGTGAATGCCTTCGAAACGCATAAAAGGTTGCGCGGTACCGGGTCTCTACAAACTCGATCCCACGAAACTTAGGATGGAAGAGCCCCTCCCCGGCGCACTCTGCACGATCGACGGCCGCATCATGTTGCGCGAAGGACAGATCCTCAAGGCCGACGTACTCGACCGACTTCGCCGACGCTTGGCAGGCGGTATCTTCGGCGACTCTGATTGGCCGGCGACGTACCGTGCCGCGTCCCAGGCCGCGCGAACAACCGGTTGCGATTCCACGGCGCCAAGCCGGAACAAGGGCGCCTCCAAGAACCTTACCTCGCTCACGGTCGACAAACTTCAACCGGGTATGCGACTGCGATCCGACCTCTACACCAATCGTGGAGCCCTGTTGCTCACGAAAGGCGCCGAAGTCACCTGCCATTTGCTCAACAAGCTGAGACAGTATCGCATTTTCGAGGTCCAACTCGGCACGCTGGAGCCCGAAGAGCCTGAATCCTCTGAGGCCCGATCAGCAAAGAGGAGAAAGGTGCCGCCAACCAATGCCCACCAACCACCACGGATTCTGCCGCTCGCGGACTTCCGCGCCGAGCTCACACGCGGCAAGATCCTCTATCAGCAATCGATCGACCGCGTCGCGGAGATCATCGAAGATGCGTTCCAGGGTCGGAGGTCGAGTACGACGGCACTCCGCGACGTCATATCCGATTTCGCCGGCTTCTTGCAGGTGGCCTCGGGCCTACTACCGAGCCTCGTAACGGTCGGGGAAACGCCGCCGGAATACCTGTATCAACACGGACTCAACGTGGCACTCACAGCAATGTCCGCGGCCACGACACTCAATGTTTCAGAGGACGAGATTGCCGAAATCGGCATGGGTGCGATCATGCAAGACCTCGGCATGCTGTCGGTCCCCAAGGCGCTGCGCTTTGCGCCGCGTCCGTTGACGGACGCGGAACGCGCCGAGGTACAACGCCACCCGATCTACTCAGTCGACATGCTGGAGCGCCTCGGCGCACCGAAAACCAGCCTGATGATCGCCTATCAGGCGCACGAAAGACCCGATCGGTCCGGTTACCCGAATGGTCGCCATCGAATGCTCATCCATCCGCACGCCCGCTTGGTGAGCGCTGCTGATGTCTACGTGGCGCTTTCGTCGCAGCGACCCCACCGCGCCGGCCGCAGCCCCTATCAAGCGATGCGGACGCTGCTCAAGGAAGCAAACGAAAACCACCTGGACGCCGGCGCGGTGCGAACCATCCTGGATTGCATGTCACTCTTTCCCTTGGGCAGCTACGTCAGCCTCAGCGATGGTAACGTCGCCAAGGTCATACGCGCGAACCCTGGAAAACACACCCAACCTGTCGTTGTGATCCTCAACGCGGACGGATCGGAAACCAGCTCTGAAATCGATCTGGCAAACAACTACAGCCTGCGGATCGTCAAAGCTTACGCATCAGCCCCGGACCTCGCCGCCCAGCCGACTCCGTCGACACCGGCCGCCCAGGTCGCTTAACCCCGAAATCTCCGCGGATTCGAGCGACGAAACAGCAGACCGTCTTGCACTTCGAACTCAACCGCTCCGCCCCAAACCGGCAATCCCGCGAAAGTAATCCGGGGCGTATTTCCGATGGAATGTCAGGGTCTTAACGATAGGACGACGCCCGCGATCGCGGCGCCTTGTTCGATCTGCTGCGAACCCTTAGACTACCGTGAATCCAAGGCGGAAGATTTCCGAGAGAGGCCTGATTCGATAACAGAAAGCCTGCTCCGGCGCCGGCACGACGGCGCCTAGATCCAAAGCCCGATGAACAAGAGCACCAACCCCGGAAAATCGCGTATGCCCAGTCGCACACCGCTACGAATCGCCATGATCGGATCCTACGTGCCGCGCCGCTGCGGCATCGCGACCTTCACGCACGATCTCTCGAACGCCATGCAGGGCAACGGCGCCGTTGCCAAACGATGCAACGTGCAGATTGTCGCGATGAACGACCGGCAGGGCCAATACGCCTACGGCGACGAGGTGATGCTCGAGCTTCATCAGCACCGCCGCGAGGACTACCGCAACGCGGCCGAGGTGCTCAACGACGCAAAAATCGACGTCGTGAGCCTGCAGCACGAATACGGTCTCTTCGGCGGCGACTGCGGCGACTACCTGCTCGACCTACTCGACCGGCTCCGCAAGCCGCTGATTTCGACACCGCACTCCGTCCTGAGCGACCCCACGCCCAAACAGCGCGAGATCCTGGAGGCGGTGTGTGACAAGAGCAGCATGGTCGCCGTAATGGCCAACCGTGCGCGCATGATCCTCAACGAAACGTACGGCGTTCCGCTCAAAAAAGTCAAGCTCATCCCGCACGGCGTCCCCGACGTACCGTTCGGGGATACGGAACCGTTCAAAGAGCGATTCGGCCTGGCCGGTCGACCGATGATCCTGACCTTCGGCCTGCTCGGACCGGGCAAAGGAATCGAAACCGTGCTCGAGGCCCTCGCGGATGTCGTCTCCGATCACCCCGACGTGGCTTACGTCGTCCTCGGCGTGACGCATCCCAGCGTCAAACGAGAATCCGGTGAGCTATACCGAATTTCACTGGAACTCCGCGCGGTCGAACTCGGAATCCAGAAAAACGTTCTCTTCCACAACCGCTACGTCTCGAACGACGACCTGCGCGAATATCTCCAGGCCGCCGACATCTACGTGACCCCCTATCGCCACAAGGAGCAGATCACCTCCGGCACGCTCGTCTACGCCCTGGCCGCCGGTAAGGCGATCATCTCCACGCCCTACTGGCACGCCCAGGAACTCCTCGTCAATGGCCGCGGTCGCCTGGTCGACTTCGGCAGCGTACCGGAGTTCTCTACGGCCCTTCGTGAATTGCTTGGCGATCCGCGTCGCCGCAAGGAAATGGGCAAGGCCGCCTACGACTTCGGACGCAGCATGGTCTGGTCAAGAGTGGGCGAGCAGTACGTCGAAGAATTCGAGATCGCCCGCCGAAACCACGCCGAAGCGCCGCGCGCCGAGGCGCAAGGCCGCCGGATCCTGATGCGCATGTCGCTGCCCGACCGCCGGCTGGATCACCTGTTTGTGATGACCGACGGCACCGGCATCCTGCAACACGCCTGCTACTCCACGCCGGATCGCAATCATGGCTACTGCACCGACGACAACGCCCGGGCGCTCATCGTCGCCGCCATGGCCTGGTCGCTGTTTCAAGACGAGGAGGTTCTTCCGCAGATCCAGACCTATCTGTCATTCCTTCATTACGCCCAAATGCCCGAGACCGGGCGGCTGCGCAATTTCATGTCCTACGATCGGAGGTGGCTCGAATCAGATGGCAGCGACGACTGCCAGGGACGAGCCATCTGGGCGCTGGGCTATCTCATCGCACACGCGCCCATGGAGTCCATGAAGACGCTCGCCACCGACATGTTCCGCGCAGCCGTCTCCGCCACCAGCACGC